>JAUVRV010000104.1 GCA_030597435.1 Gemmatimonadales bacterium
AACCGACGATGGCGGGCGGCCGGTCATCCGTCCGCCGCGACCGCCGTGACAACGGGGCCGCCGGGACAAGACGGACGAAGACGGTCAGCGGCGGAGATACCACTAAAGGTGATATACCACTAAGGTGGAATGGCTCCCTTCTCTCTCAGGGCGTATTTCCCCCCCTAGCAAGGATGTCGCCTCGACGTTATTCTCATAGCCTGTTTGGATCGAATGAGACCGAAACTGTTAGGCTTGCCATGTCCAGAATCTGCAATTTCGCGGTGCTCGGAGTAACGTGCGTCGCAGCTTTGAGTTCGCTGCCGACGAGCGCCGTAGCCCAGGATCCGCTCCCAGCGGTCACAATCGGTATCGTGACTGACGGACCGACCACACGGTTCACACAATTTCCCGACTCCGTCCGAGCCGAGATTATGCTGCTGCTCGAACGCGACGCCCGGGTCGAGTTCGCACCGACAGTGGAGGCCGGCACGTCGGTCACCGAGGCGCAAAGTGCGATCGACCGGCTGCTACAAGACCCCGCTATTGACATCGTGGTGGCACTGGGACCTTTCGTCACTCACCTGATTGCGAGCCGAGCAGATATCCCCAAGCCCGTAGTGGCTTCGTTCGCCTACAACGCCGAGTTCCAGGGTTTACCGCTCAGCGAGACAGGCTCAACCGGGGTCACCAATCTCAACTACATCTCCGTCGAGGTACGACCGCGCAGCATGGCGGCAATGCTGGAGATAGCTGATTTCCAACACGTGGCTGTCTTGGCTGCAGCTCCCTTCGTTGAAGCCCTACCAGACCTCGAAGAGCGCCTGAGGAACGAGTCAACTGTGGCAGGCAAAGCAGTCGACCTGATCCCGGTCACGAACTCGGCGTCACAGGCCCTGGCGCAGATTGGTCCCGGGGTCGACGTAGTGTATGTGCTGCCTTTGACTGGCTTGAATGCGGCGGAGTTCAGACTTCTGACAGACGGATTGATCGAACGTCGGCTGGCCAGCTTCTCGTGGGTCGGTGCCAGAGAGGTGCGTGAGGGGATCCTGGCGGGATGGTTGCCCGAGAATTTCACTCAAAGACTGGCCCGCCGCACCGCGATCAACGTGCAACGTGTGGTGCTGGGGGAAGAACCGGGAACGCTTCCGGTGTTTACCATCGTCGAGGAACGGATCACGGTGAACATTAGCACGGCACAGGCAATCGGCTTGTACCCACCGTGGCAGGTGTACGTGGAAGCCGACCTGGTCGGCTTGGACACGACAACGGCGGGACGAGAGTTGAACCTGGCAGGAACCGTGAAAGAAGCCATAGAGACGAACCTCGATTTGGCCGCAGAGGGACGTTTCGTTGCTGCCGGCTCCAGGGAGGTCCAACGGGCGACAGCTCCGCTGCTACCACAACTGGGCGTCGGCTTGGACGGCCGGATGATCGACCAGGACCGAGCCGAGGCGACCTTTGGAATCTTTCCCGAGCGGTCACTCAGTGGTCAAGCCTTTTTTTCACAGGCGGTGTATGACGAGCGGCTTTGGGCTGGACGCTCAATCGAAAAGTCGCTGCAGCAGTCTCGGGAACAGGATTTTGCGACACTAGAATTGGACATCGCGCTCGACGCAGCAGTGGCCTACCTCAACGTGCTGCGTGGCGAGACCTTCGAGCGGATTCTGAAAGAGAACCTCTCGCTCACGCGCTCCAATCTCGAACTGGCACAGGTCCGCTTCTCCGTGGGCGTGGCAGACGCTTCCGAAGTGTACCGCTGGGAGAACCAGATCGCAAATGACCGACAGGCGTTGATCGACGCTGTCGCAAGCACTCAAGCAGCCGGGATCGAGTTGCGCCGCATCTTGAACCGACCGTTGGATGAGCCGTTCACGACCGCCGAGACTTCGCTTGATGACCCTACGCTGGTGACCGCCCAGCAGGCCTTGGGCCCCTACATCGAGAACCCGCTCAACTTCGCGCGGTTCCAGAGCTTCATGGCCAGTGAGGCCTTGGCGGTCTCTCCAGAATTGCAGTCCCTCCGTGCCCTTGGGGCAGCGAGCGACAGGGCCCTCAAGTCAGCGACGCGGTCGTTCTTCATTCCCAACCTCTATCTGGACGCCGGCCTGAGTCACTTCTTTGCCAGAGGCGGCGCTACGGGAACTCCGCCACCAGGGCTAGGGGCCGGAGTAAACAACACTCGCTGGGAAGTCGGTCTCGTCTTGTCCTACCCGGTGTTCACCGGACTGGCACGCTCGGCAGAGCAAGGGATCGCCCGCGAGCGGTTAAACCAAGTCCAATTCGAGATCGAGGCGGCGTCGGACCGCATCGATCGTAGGGTACGCATTGCCCTGCTGGACATGGGAGCGTCCCGCACCAACATCGATCTGTCGCGCGACGCGGCGGAGGCGGCAGCCCGTAGCTACGATCTGGTACGGGAAGCCTACGCCAGAGGTGTCGGCAATATCATCACCCTGCTGGATGCACAGACAGAGTCAGTCGTCGCCAGCGAGCAGGCTGCCACTGCCGAGTTCGATTTCTTGATCGATCTGATGCGAGTCGAACGCGCGGTCGGTCAGTTCTACTTCTTCTCCAGTCCAGAGGATTTCCGAGACTTCTTACAGCGCCTGGCAAATCACTTCCAGGGCCAAAACTGAGGAAGCACCACCTATGACATCCCAATTGAGAATACCGTCGGTCACCACCCTCCTTGCACTCATCGTTGGATGTGGTGGCGAGGTGCAAGAAGAGGTCGCAGTCACGCGTCCGGTGAAGATGCTCGCACTCGGTGTGGAAGGTGGTGCCACTGGCCTGGAATACCCCGGCGCCGTATCAGATGTTCAAGAAGCCCAAATCTCGTTCGAAGTTGACGGGCAGGTTACATCGTTCCCGGTGGTCGAGGGCCAACGCGTCAGGCAAGGTCAGGTGCTGGCTCGAGTTGACCCGCGTGACTACGAGGCCAGCCGCAACGCCGACCTGGCCGCCCTCAACGAGAAGCGGGCGAACTATGAGCGGTTGCACGACCTGTACGCCGCCGACGCCGTATCGCTGCAGGATCTCGACGTGGCGCGCCGCGAGTACGAGGTCACAACTGCCAGGTTGGAGATTAGCCAGAAGGCAGTCGATGACACTAGACTGCGAGCACTGTTCTCCGGAGTGGTAGCACGCACACTCGTGGAAGAGTTCGAGAACATCCGCGCCAAGCAGCCCATTCTCCTACTTCAAAGTGGCGCCGGCCTGGAGATGAGGATCAACATTCCGGAGCGAGACGTCGTGTTCGCCGACGTGCGCCGGAATTTGGCAGAACTCAACGCAACGGCTAACCCCGAGGTAGAGATAGCGGCGTTACCCGGCCGCCGGTACCCCGCCCGCATAACCGAGTTTGCCGCCGCAGCTGACCCGGTAACTCGCACGTTCCGTGTAACTGTCGCGTTCACTCCGCCTGCGGACGTCCAGATCCTACCCGGCATGACCGGCAAGGTCGTCACAAACCCGGCACTCGCCGGTGGCACCCAGAGTCGCTATTGGGTGCCGTCGGCAGCGGTGGCAGTCGCCGACGACGGCGACTGGTACGTGTGGCGCGTAGATCCAGCCACCATGCAGGTAGCCCGTGTTGCGGTTGAGGCAGGTCCCATGTCTGGGGCGGAGGTCGAAATAACCGGTGACCTGGAGCTAGGCGATCTCATCGCCACATCGGGTGTGCAACACCTCCGCGAAGGAATGACGGTCAGTCGCGCCGAGCAGAGAGGGTAGGGGAATAGCGACTATGAACCTCGCCGACATCGCATTGAAGAACAGAACCACGACGCTAGTTCTAACCGTCTGCACCGTGGTTGGTGGCATCCTCTCGTACCAGAACCTAGGGCGGCTCGAGGATCCGGAATTCACCATCAAAGACGCCATCATATCGACACCGTATCCCGGCGCGTCACCTGAGGAGGTTGAAAAGGAGGTAACCGACCGGATCGAGTTGGCCATGCAGCAACTGGGACAGCTCAAAGAGATCAGGCAGTCGACCTCAGAGCGGGGCATGTCGACCGTCAAGCCCCGCATCAAAGACCAGTATGACAAGGACGCGATACCTCAGGTGTGGGACGAGCTACGCCGTAAGGTGAACGACATACAATCGCAACTCCCACCCGGCGCGGGTCCATCGATCGTGAACGATGATTTTGGGGACGTGTTCGGTATCTACTTCGCGCTGACGGGTGAGGAATACACCTACCGAGAGCTAGAAGATGTGGCCGACATGCTCCGTACGGAGCTAGCGCTGGTCCAGGATGTTGCCAAAGTGCAGCCGTTCGGTATCCAACGCGAAGCAGTCTATGTCGAGCTCAATCGGGATAGGATGTCGCAGCTTGGCATTCCCATCGAAACGATTGTCGCCGAGTTGCGGCAAAAGAACTTGGTAGTCGATGCCGGTCGTGTTGAGGTTGATCCGGATTTCATCACGCTGGAGCCTACCGGTCAGTTCGGCACCGTTGCGGACTTCGAAGGATTGTTGATAAGCGGTGCTGGCGGAGACGAACAGATCTACCTGCGCGATGTGGCCGACGTCAGGCGCGGCTACTCGGACCCTGCCAACAAGATGCTGCGATTTGATGGCAAGCCCGCAGTCGGACTCGGGATTTCCACGGTGCCCGATGGCAACGTAGTGACGATGGGCGAAGCACTAAATGAGCGGCTCGCCGAGCTGCGGGACCGCATCCCCTTGGGTATCGAGTTCGGAATAATCTCGCTACAGTCCGATGCCGTCATCACGGCAATCTCCAGTTTCATCATTAGCCTGCTCCAGGCAGTGGCCATTGTTATCGCGGTGCTACTTCTATTCATGGGGCTGCGCAGCGGGCTGCTCATTGGCTTCATACTGCTCCTCACCATTGCCGGCACGTTCATCATAATGGCAGTGAATGGAATCACACTGGAGCGAATCTCACTCGGAGCACTGATCATTGCACTCGGCATGCTGGTCGACAACGCCATCGTCATAGTCGACGGCACGCTGGTGCGAATGCAACAAGGTATGAAGCCCGAGGAGGCGACCTCAGCCGTCGTCAAGCAGTCGTCTTGGCCGCTACTGGGTGCTACCTTCGTGGCCATCCTCGCATTTGCCGCGATCGGCACATCACAGGACAACACCGGCGAGTACACACGCTCCCTGTATTACGTAATCCTCTATTCGTTGTTCCTGAGCTGGATCTTCGCCGTCACGGTGACACCTGTGCTGTGCGTGATGTTCCTCAAGGTTTCGAAGAAAGCTGGTGACGTCGATCCCTACGGAGGGAAGTTCTATCAGGGATACCGCAAGTTCCTCTCCGCTTGCATCCGCTTCCGCATCCTGACGATGGGAGCCGTGGTGGCAATGTTTGTGGTAGCGATGATGGGTTTTGGGCTGATACCCGGCGGTTTCTTTCCTGCGTCCACCCGACCGCAGTTCATTGTCGACTTCTTCATGCCCCAAGGAACTCACATTGAAGAGACCCTGGCCAATATGGAAGAAATCGAACAGTACGTCATGGGCCAGGAAGGAGTTACCCACGTAACGTCGGTGGTTGGCGGAGGATCGCTGCGCTTTCTGCTCACGTTTACCCCGGAGAAAGACAACCCGGCGTACGGCCTCATGCTCATCGACGTTGAGAGTTTCCAAGACATAGGCCGGATCGCACCTGGGTTACAGGAACATCTGAACACGAACTACCCGGGCGCCGTGTCAGACGTGAAGAAGTTCCTGTTGGGCCCAAACGAGGGTGGCAGAATCCAGGCCCGCCTAGTTGGCCAGAATCCCGACACTCTACGGATGCTAGCCGACCAGGCAATGGCAGTTCTCAAGGCTGACCCAGGCGCAAAGGGTGTCCGTATCGACTGGGCCGAGCGCGTCAAGAAGATACAGCCGATAATTGCTGAAGAGCAGGCAAACCTCAACGGCATCAGACGCTCCGACATCGCCCAGGCGGTACGTCAGGGATTCCAGGGAGAGGTGGTCGGCGTCTATAGAGAAGAGGACAAACTCCTTCCGATCATCCTGCGGGCACCGGAACCCGACAGATCTGACATTACCAGCATTCAGAATTTGCAAATCTGGAGTCCCGCCGCACGTGGCATGATTCCGCTGCGCCAGGTTGTATCTGGGTTCGAAACCGTGTGGGAAGACGAGATCATCATGCGCAAGGACAGGAAGCGCACGATGATCGTACATGCAAACCAGGTGAGCGGGCCGGCGAGCGATCTGTTCTTTCGCATCAAGGCGGACATCGAAGCCATCGAGTTTCCGCCGGGATATCACCTGGAGTGGGGGGGCGAGTACGAAGACTCAGGCAATGCTCAAGCCGGTCTCACGAAGATGCTACCCATCTTTCTTCTGTTGATGGTGCTCATCGTGATAATGCTGTTCAACAACCTGCGCCAACCGCTCATCATATGGTTGGTGGTCCCGCTGTCATTGATAGGAGTGACTTTGGGCTTGGTGACGACACAGAACCCGTTTGACTTCATGGCGATTCTGGGATTTCTGAGCCTGATTGGCATGCTGAACAAGAACGCTATCGTCCTGGTTGACGAGATCAACATGCAACTATCAGAGGGCAAATCGACCTACGACGCCATCATGAACTCCGGGGTGAGTCGCCTGCGCCCGGTATCAATGGCGGCAGCAACCACGGCACTGGGCATGGTACCGCTGTTGCCGGATCCGTTCTTCGTCGCGATGGCGGTGACGATCATCTTCGGCTTGTCGTTCGCAACGGGTCTCACGATGATCGTGGTACCGACGCTGTATGCCCTGCTCTATCGGGTGAAGTCACCGTGATCAACTGCGAATGTTGAATGTAGAATGTTGAATGTAGAATGATGAATGTAGGATCGGGCCCGCTCTGACTATGTATGCTTGGAGCGGGCTTCGGTTGCTTCCAATGCTTGTTGGCAGCGTTCCACCGTGGCATCACGGCCGTCAATCGGCTCTCCGTAGTGCGCCACCAGCTTGCAGAACGGTAGCGGAAACCCGGAGCGCCGCGGCCACCGGAATCGCAGGGTAGGGTGACCGCGTACCACAACGGGCACCAACCAGGCCTCCGTCGCCCGTGCGATCTCAGCGAGTCCGGGCTTGACCTTGCCATATGGCCCGCCTGCATCAGCAAACAACCCAACGTTGCAGCGGCGTTCGTTGATCATCTCGGCTATCTGTTGTCTGGGCCGGACCGGCGACTTCCGACGATACACCCAAACCCGCAACCCAAACCAGGCGGTTGCCCGTTGCAGCATGCGCGCCAAGACACCGTCATGTCCGATGCCCGTCGGTTGGAGTTCAGGGGGAAAGTCACGCAGCGCGCACAATACCAGTGGCTCGTACGCGTGCCAAGAGTAGAAGATTATCGGCCGGCTCGTATCCCGTACGATCTTCGTGAGATTATCTAGCGCGGGGCTCCATCGAATACTCGCGGTCCTCCAGCAAGGATAGATCCACAGCACGAGCAGTGCGTTGGACGCAATGACGAGCGGTGCGAGAAGCATCTTGTACCACGGAGGTTCTTCAAATGGTACCGCAGCAAACGAAATGCGCCCGCTGGGACGGCCCGGCTGCTCCAACTTAGGACTCCCTACCAGCCAACAACGGCAGTTGACACCCTCGTGGCATTGAGCTGACCGACAACGGTTTGACTACGATCATAGACATCGACCGTGAAGGTATCACCTGAGCCCAACGATCCGCTAATGACGTAGGTGGAGAGAACAGCCGAGTCGCCGGGATCGGTTTGCTAGATCGTCAGTGCGAAGTTGTCACCCACGAACAGACCGTCGGCACTGGTGTCGATATCACCATAGCACCATTGGCCAGTAATGAACGCGGACGTGGCTGTCGTATCCTGATCCGTCGCGACAACGTAGAGTTCCACATCGATGTTGACGGGACGCCCGTCCACGGTACCCTGCATGTTGTAGGTACCCTCACGAGCGTCATCGATTTCACCAACTACCTTGAGCTGGTTGGACTGTGCCACGATGCCACCGAACACGCCCATACCGCCTTCGAGGTTGTTGACGAAGCCGCGGCCGGAGATCGGCATGTTGCCGGAACGCGCGAAGTCGAAAAACCGATCGTCCATCA
>JAUVRV010000017.1 GCA_030597435.1 Gemmatimonadales bacterium
GCCGGAGCGGAATTCGGGTTGATGAGACCACGTTTCAGGTTGGCGACTCCCACTGACAGATTCACTGCCAGAGCGCCACTCAACACCTGCTCGCCGCGGGCGGTGACGAGAGGGCCGTCCGTGGGTCCGACACCCGCGGAACCAGCCGAACCCCACAGGTAGCCTACGCCGGCCGAGATGACACGTTTTGCACGCAGTTGTTGGTATGGTGAAGATTCCGGAGGGTGTCCAATCTGGGCTTGAGTCTCGGCAGCCATTCCGAGCGCTGCAAGGAGAAAGGTCAATCCTGCAGTTGTTCGTTTCACCCTGGTACTGCATGCGTTTGACATCCGGAGAATGTCCTCCTAGAATCCTCGGAAGTACCTTGAGAATGAGGCAATCTAGCGGGCTCCCGCCCCGGCTACCAGCCTACTTGGTCACTCTACTACTCGGTGTGGCTGGTGTATTGGCTCCGTCATTGGATGCACAGGAGCCGTATCGTGTTGTGCGTTCTGAGAATTTCCGACGTGACGCCTCTCCTAACTCGCCCATACTAGCCCGGGCCCTCACGGGATCGGAGTTCCGAGGCATCCGTACCGGAGGGGACTGGATTGGTGTTACCCTAGAAGGTTGGATTTGGTCGGCATCCGTCAGGCCTACGAATGCGGGCGCGCTCAATCTGCGGGTTGTGTCCGCTGACGGCGAAAACCTTCGGGACACACCAAACGGCACCATAGTCGCGCGGGTGTCGGAAGGCACCTATTTGGATGAGATCCGCCGGGACGGCGACTGGGTCAGAGTCAGGCGTGAGGGCTGGATCTGGGCGGCCTCTCTCGAGTTGATTCAGGGCCAGGCAACGCCAGCCACGACACCCTCCCAGCCGTCGAGCAGCGATTCCGCCGTGACGCTGGATCGCGCCGTGCTGGCGCATGAAGCTCCCCTGCTCAGGGTGCCGGAAGGGGATGCGACGGCGACCCTGCAGCCGGAGGCGCCAGTGCGAGTGCTGGCCCGGTCGGGAGAGTGGGTTCGTGTCCAGACTGAAGGCTGGATCCGAGAGACCGACCTCAAACCGTCGGCTGATGGAGTGCTGGAGGGCGTAACTGGGGCGGAGGTACGGGGTCGACCGGAGGAGTACCAAGGGAAACTGCTCCAGTGGACACTTCAGTATCTGGCGACACAAGAAGCGGATGAACTCCGTAGTGAGATACCAGAGGGTGAGCGCTATATGCTTGCCCGTGGCCCGCTGCCGGAGGCCGGGTTCGTGTACGTGACCCTCTCTCGGGAGCAGTTGGCTGAAGTGGAGCGACTGAGCCCGTTGACTCAGGTGGTCGTGATCGGCCGTGTTCGAGTCGCTCGCTCCCGCTATCTTGGCAACCCGATTCTGGAACTGGTGGACTTGGCCGTTCGTCAGCGATGAGGTTTTGGCATGGATGAGAAGCTAAAGGCAACGATAACACAACGACTCGACGAGCTACCGGACGAAACGGCGCGGCAGCTTCTGGACTACATCGAGTTTCTGGAGTCCAAGTACAACCGCAGTACGCGTGACAGATCTCCCTTTGAGCGCTTAGCGGACAACGTAGAAGGGACCCTACGGGCAAGCCGAATAGGTGAGGCCGCTATCAAGGGAACGTCATCTGTGTTGGATGTTGCGTCTAGCGTCGTGAAGGGCGTAGCTGACGCGGGTCGGGTGGTCGTCGAGGAGCTTCAAAAGCTGGACTTGTCCGACAGCGAAGAAGGGGAGAAGAAGGGAGAGGAAGGCGCACCGCCGGAACAGAGTGAAGCAGCGCAGTCACATGCTGAGAGCGATGTGCCAGCCGAGGCTAAAGCGGCGGCCGGAGAGGAGACTTCAGAGCCGGCCGAGACAAGCGCCGCGGAGCCGGCCGGAAGCGATGCTGCAGAGAAAAAGGAGGGGCCACAGTCGGCTTGACCGGTAGGTAGCCGCCGGCTACCTTCCGCCATGGAACACCAAAATGAGTTCAGAACTGCCCGCGCGGCGCTCAAACCGCGGTGGGCTTTTGTGTTTATGGGAAGGTAATAATGCCCACTCTGCGAACCGGTCATGCCCTCACGTTTGACGATGTTCTATTGGTACCGCGCCACTCCACGGTTCATCCCAAAGATGTGAGCCTCACGAGTCGCCTCTCCCGCGGCATAGATCTCAACGTCCCCCTGGTATCCGCAGCAATGGACACCGTCACGGAATCGGAAATGGCGATTGCGATGGCGCGGGCCGGTGGTGTCGGAGTGATCCACAAGAACATGACGATCGATAGGCAGGCGGCCGAAGTGGATCGGGTAAAGCGTTCGGAGAGCGGCATGATACTGGATCCCATCACCCTGGGACCCGACCGCCAGTTGCGGGAAGCGTTCGCGCTGATGGCCCGCTTCAAGATCTCGGGCGTGCCGATCGTGAATGACCGAGGCCACCTCGTTGGCATTATCACGAATCGGGACCTTCAGTTCGAGCGGAACATGGAGCGTCTCATCGATGAGGTCATGACCAAGGAGAACCTCATCACAGCGCCCGTAGGAACGACCTTGGATGAGGCGGAGCGCATACTCGGCGAGCATCGCATCGAGAAGCTACCCGTCGTGGACGAAAAGGGACTCCTCAAGGGCCTCATCACGGTGAAGGATATCTTCAAGCGCAGACAATTCCCCAATGCGAACAAGGACGAGCACGGGCGGCTGCGGGTAGCGGCGGCTGTGGGAGTAGGGAGCGAGGCCAGGGCACGGGCGCAGGCGCTGTTGGATGCCGGCGCCGACGCTGTGGTAATCGACTCGGCCCATGGTCACTCGGAGGGGGTGCTCGTGACCGCAGCCGGTCTGCGCGAGACTTTCCCCGACGCACAGCTGATTGCGGGGAATGTGGCAACGGCGGCCGGCGCCAAAGCGCTCGTGGAACGGGGCATGGACGCGGTGAAGGTCGGTATCGGGCCTGGATCCATTTGCACCACGAGGGTCGTGACGGGCGTCGGCGTTCCACAGATCACCGCCATCCTCGATGCAATTGAGGGAGCCGGAGACGTACCGGTGATTGCGGACGGCGGAGTGAAATACTCTGGCGATGCGGTCAAGGCGCTCGCGGCCGGGGCTGTGAGCATCATGCTCGGATCGATGCTTGCCGGAACCGAAGAAAGTCCCGGAGAGAGCTTCTTGCTCGAGGGACGTCGATTCAAGACAGTGCGGGGCATGGGGTCGCTGTCGGCAATGCAGGAAGGATCCGCCGACCGCTACTTCCAGGACTCGGATACGTCGCTGCAGAAGCTGGTACCGGAAGGTATTGAGGGTAGAGTACCCTACAGTGGTCCGGTCGGCGACGTCCTCTACCAGATCGCGGGCGGCATACGGAGTGGAATGGGCTATTGCGGGGCGGCGAACCTGAAAGATCTGAGTCGTGACACAGAGTTCGTACAGGTTACGGCAGCCGGATATCGCGAGTCACATCCCCACGATGTGGTGGTAACACGGGAGGCTCCCAACTACAGCCTGTAGTGCCCGATGCTTGACACTGCGCGGTTTCCGCCTAGTCTTTTGCCACACCGCCTTGTCCCGGTCTCGTCCGAGGAGACCGTCGAGCCATTTGGTTGCTGGCTGGGAAGCGCTTTGACGCGGGGCTCAGTGCGGCAGATTGCGCTTCCCGACCTATCCCGTTCACGCGAGCGACATTCTGACAAAGGTGACGATGGCCGCCTAGAGCGGCTGACAAAGCCACCCCAAGGAGATCTGCATGGATTTCTTTTCCAACCTTACCGATAAGATCCTGACCGTCAACGCCTTCGTGTGGCAGCCGTTTGCCATGCCGATCGTGCTGATCGTTGTAGGTGGATGGCTTACAGTGCGAACTGGTTTCGTTCAGTTCCGCTACTTTCCCAGAGCTGTGAGGACAACGCTGAAAGGTGCGTTCTCCCGTAAGGAAAGCAAAAAAGGCACCATTACCCCGTTCCAGGCGTTGTCCACCGCGCTTGCTGCCACAGTGGGCAATGGCAATATCGGAGGTGTTGCGACGGCGATTCTGATCGGGGGCCCTGGGGCGATTTTCTGGATGTGGGTGACCGCTACAGTTGGTATGGCAACCAAGTACTCCGAAGCTGTGCTCGGTGTGCACTTCCGGGTTCAACGTGAGACCGGTGAACTGGCGAGTGGCCCGATGTACTATCTGTCCAACGGTTTGCCGTACAAGAAGCTGGGAAAGTTTCTCGCGATCATGTTTGCGTTCTTTGGAGCCGCCACGGCACTGTTCGGCACCGGTAACATGGCTCAGTCCAATACTATTGCGCGCACGTTTGTCGAAGCGGTCCGTTCCAGTGCAGGGGTTGAGGTTCCATTGTGGGTACCCGGGGCACTGATAACAGTTGCGGTGGGTCTCGTTTTGCTGGGCGGAATCAAGCGCATCGCGGGGACGGCAGAGAAACTCGTGCCCACGATGATTGTCGTCTACATCGGGGCGGCACTCACGTACATGCTACTCAATGCTCAAGACATACCGCGTGTGTTCATCCTGATCTTCCAACATGCGTTCACTCCCTCTGCTGCAGTGGGTGGTTTCATCGGAGCCGCCGTGGCCCAGTCGATCGCGGCCGGTGTGAGCCGTGGCGTTCTCTCCAATGAAGCAGGGTTGGGATCGGCGCCGATAGCGCACGGCATTGCGGACGTGGAGCATCCCAGTGAGCAAGGCACTGTGGGCGTGTTCGAGGTCTTCGTGGACACGATTGTGGTGTGCTCGATGACGGCGTTTGTAATCATCTCTTCGGGTCTCTGGACGGAGGCGGCCTTCCAGGATGCCAGCGGTGACCTGACGGCAGCGGCGATGAGCACGACAATTCCGTTTGCATCGATAATCGTTGCACTGTGCAGCTTCTTGTTTGGCTTCTCGACGTTGATTGCGTGGTGTTACTACGGCGAAAAGTGCATGGAGTATATGTTCGGCTCGCGGACGATCACTGCATATCGGGTCGTGTTCGTGGCACTCATCATGGTGGGTGCCGTAGTCTCGGTGCCATTGGCCTGGGCCCTGGGTACGCTGCTGAACGGATTCATGGCATTCCCCAACTTGATCGGCCTCGCGTTACTGAGTGGTACGGTGGCGAAACTGAGCAAGGAGTACTTCTCACGTCCGGAGGCGGAGACATAACGGCTCCCACGGCTTCGCATAGACCGGTGGGCTCGTTATACTGCGGTTCATGACCGCCAGGAAAGCGAAGGGCACACCGGGGCGTGGTGTCAGGGTACCGTCGGCTCGACGGCGTGCGGCAAAGACGCTCGCCGAGATGTTCCAGTCTGGAATGCGGGTGGCGCTCACCACCCATGTGAATGCGGACGGCGATGGCTGCGGTTGTGTTGTAGCGCTGTGGCACCTTCTCACCGATCGGGGGGTGCGGGCTGTGATAACGAACCCCACTCCCTACCCGGACCGATATCGGTTCCTGCTGAATGGGGCTGATAGGTCGGACAAATCGGCCGAGGCCGTCAAGCACCTGAAGCGGGCTGACGCCATCGTGGTGCTCGACATCTCGGACTTGGGGCGGCTCGGACATCTGGGTAGGGTGATTGAAAAGGTCACGGTCCCGGTAGCGTGCATCGACCACCACGCCAGCGAGGGGATTCTACCGGACGGACCCCGACTCGTTGATTCCACTGCCTGTGCCACTGGTGAGTTGGTGTATGACCTGGCTCAGAGTGTCCGGTGGAAGTTGAATGCAGAGGCAGCTCGCGGCCTCTATGTGGCGATCATGACCGACACCGGCGGGTTCCGATTCAGCAACACGACCCCGAGAACTCTGCAGGTTGCCGCGCACCTGCTTGCCCACGGTCTGGATTCCGAAGATATGTACCGGGACGTTTACGCTAGCGAATCCGAAGGTAGGATTCGCTTGATCGCTGAGGTACTGGATACCCTCGTGGTCGAAGCGGAGCGCGGTCTTGCGTGGGTCACCGTGCCGCCAGGTGCACTGGAACGGCATCGGCTCCAGGCTGATGATCTCGAAGGTGTGGTCGAGTACCCCAGGTCGCTGCGAGACGTCCGACTTGCGCTCATGTTTCGGCCGCTGGCAAATGGACGGGTCAAGGTGTCGTTTCGATCTATGGGCTTGATTGATTCGGCCCGCTTGGCGGAAGGGTTTGGCGGAGGCGGGCACAGGAAGGCTGCAGGAGCGTCTCTAGAAGGAGACATGGCAACGGTTCAGACAATTGTGTTGGCTGCGGCCCGTTCAGCGTTGGACTGAATGTGGCCCATCGACAATCACATCCTTTCCCAGATTGACGGCAAAGATGAGTGATAAGCTACAAGCATTGGTAGCGGGAGCATTGACGAACGTGCGCAACCCGCGTGTGGATAACGATGTCATTTCAGCCGGGATGGTTCAGTCTCTAGACATCGATTCAGAGGGTCACGTTTCAATGACCTTCGCACTTGGACGTGACGATCCGGCCGGCCTCGTGCGCGAGGTTCGGCGCGCGGTCCGGGCAGTCGCCGGTGTCAGCGATGTGGCAATCGAGGTGATTGAGCCAACAGCACCTCAGGCTCCGTCAGGTGGCCAGGTGCAGGCGACTAGCGCCGGTCAGCAGATGCCACCCGCACCGCAGCCAAAGGCAACCCCCAAATTGGGGACGATAATTGCGATCTCCAGCGGTAAAGGTGGAGTCGGCAAGTCGACGATCGCGGCGAATCTCGCGGTGGAACTCGTCCGCATGGGGAAACGCGTGGGGATCATGGATGCGGACATATACGGCCCCAACATTCCGCGGATATTCGGCGTCAGTGAGCAACCGCCGGTAGTTGGTGGTAGGATCACCCCGCTCGAGAGCCACGGTGTGAAGTTGATGTCGATCGGCCTCCTGATCGAACGTGATGCTCCCGCAATCTGGCGGGGACCGATCGTGGTGAAAGTGATAACTCAGTTCCTCGAGGACGTTGACTGGGGTGAACTCGATTACTTCTTAGTAGACCTGCCACCGGGTACAGGAGACGCACAGCTGTCGTTGACGCAGACCGTCCATGTCAAAGGAGCGATTATCGTCACAACGCCACAGGAGATGGCCGTTGGAGACGCGTTGAGGGGGGCGAAGATGTTTGAGAAGGTTGCAGTCCCCGTCTTGGGCATCGTTGAGAACATGAGCTACTTCTCGTGCCCTCACTGTGGAGAGCGGAGCGATATCTTCATGAGCGGTGGTGGCCAGCGATTGGCCGATGAACTCGAGGTGAAGCTGCTTGGACAGGTGCCGCTGCAAGCGGGGATGGCCGACTTGGCGGACGACGGTAAGCCTGTCGTGCTCGCTGCTCCAGATTCTCCGGCGTCTAAGGCGCTCGGTGAGATTGCACGGAACGTGATTGAACGTGCTGGCGGGAAATCTGCTTCGCTTCCGGTGATAACTGGCTGATGTGGTGGAGCCGTTAGCGCTCCACCCACTCGATGTCGATGTCTCCCAGTACCGCCTTGAGTGTGATGTGCAGCTTGGTGTCGGCGGAATCGTATCCATTTGAAAGGTAGCTCGATCCCGCCTTGGTGAGCCCGACTCGATCGAAGCTTGCCAGGAACCGATCTACTTCGATGGCAATACCCAAGTCTTTGGGCAGTCGGAGCGTTAGCTGACCCAAGCCCAATTTGATGTCGGCTTCGTGGATGCCATATCCGTTAGCCCAATCACCTGTGAAGTCTAGTGTCACGTCCCCAACACCGCCGGCAAACACAATCCGTCTGCAATGGGCGTTGCCCAATTGTTCTGCTCGGAACTCGGCAGCACCGGTTCGTAGTTGCAGCCGGCTACACTCGACTCTGTTCGGCTGACCGAAAGCCACACGTGCTTTGGCTGCTGCCGAATTGATCTCTATTGATGTGAGTGATAGGCCACCGAGTTCGAGTTCCGCTTCTGCAGCTCCTAACGAAACCGTGATGTCCGTTGCGACCTGTGGTGCCAATGCGAGTTCCAGCCGCTGTGGGTGCTCCAGCTTGCTATGCTTGAACCCGTCTTCTCGCGACTCGATTCCAAACCTCAACGAGTGAGTTGCGGCGTCGTAATCCGTTACCGGTCGGAACTTGTCGTCGTCGTAGTACAGTTCGCCTTGATACAGCGTTCTTCCGTCACCCGGCACTAGTCTGAGAATGCCTGCTGCAAACGCGACATTCACTCGCAGCCACTCTTCCCCCATCGCTACGCGGGTGGCTGTCACGGTTCGATAGGACTGCGTCATTGCCGACGTCGGGGAGAGCATGCCGATCCCGGCGAGAATCGGGAGTGGCAGCAACTTGAGGTTCTTCATGCCCCGGACCGCGGAATCTGGCCGTGCGACCGCAGCACCGGTGTCGCATGAGGCGTCTGGTAAAGGTACTCGTCCGACAGGGCTTGATCGAAACGACGCGTGAACGTTCCCCGGATGCCGGCACTAGACAGTATCGCCGCTCCGAATCCTGCTGTCGTCTCCATCCATGTGCGTATGATCGCACTTGCCAACGCGACGTTACCCGCAAACGGCACCCATCCAAATACCGCGGCCGGTAGCCAGAGCACGAAGAGCGCTGCGAGGCCGTACACGATATATCGGTACGACAACCATCCACCCACCGGGTGTCCCTGAGACATCTTGTGACGCAAGTATACCTCACCGATAGAGCTGGCGACTGCAAGGTAGCCCCCCAATACGGCCAATACGGCAGCGACGACGAAACCGATAATTGCGAAGGGGATCAATAGGACCCCGACGATCGTCAGCGCCAAACCTAGTAGCAGCATCCCGAAGAGGGGGATCACGAGTGGTTGCGCGAGGAGACCCACGAAGAAGGAACGCCAGAACGAGTGCCGCACAGTGTCCGCAACCACTTCGAGCGGACGTGGTACGAAAAACACCAATCCGAACCCAAGCGCACCCAACGCTATGAAGGTTGCCACCAATCCGAGTATGTCTTCACCCACTTGACCGAGTACGGAACCGATGCCCAGATGCCTTGTGTTCTGGGTCTCACCGATCCTGGACTGTTCCAAACTCCGTAGTGCATCGAGGGCGCTGAGTTCATCCAGGTCCTTGAGTGCCTCCAATCCCTCCAAGGCTTCCAGAGGTTCGAGTGCCTTCAGTGCCTCTAGCGCCTTCAGTGCTTCGAGGCCCTCGAGACCCTGCAACGCATCTATCGCGGCAGCGATACCACTGTCAATTGCCGCAAGCGAAGCGCTTGAGCGGCCCCCTATGTTCGTGGGTGCAACGGGGGCGGGTACCGCAGCGGCCGTCAGGTCGCTGAACGGTGTACCCTGGATGGTTTGTTTCGCGGCGCTATCCAGTGTTTGTGCCTGCCAGTCCTCAAAGGCTGCCACCATCTCGGCAGGATCGAGTCGACCGGCTTCACGCACGAGTTCTCGCCATTTCGTTTCTAGTGCGCCACCCGACGAGTATCGGGTGACCACTTCATGACGTGTCTTTCCTGCTACAGAGTGCTCAACCGTGACCTCGCCGTCAGCCACGGTGAGCGTCATCGACGCACCGTTTGACAGGAGAAACTGCAGGCTGGCTCCGCCGTCGAAGCTGGAAGATGAATGCGCAATCACTCGCGCTGCTTGTGATGCCGGCTCAGGTACCGACTGACCTGTGGTCTCTCCTGACAACAACATCATGGTCGCGACGACGCTCATGAGCACGGAGACAACTCTAGCGTGACGCATTGAACTCCACTCTCTCTGCTTGAACAGGTTGCATGAGCCGGTAGATAGCCCATGTATTGAACACCAAGACGAACGCAACGCTCGCACCGACTGCCAATATCACAGAGGCTGAGACTGATACCGAGTTAATCACCGATGTGACTTCCCGGGCCGTCCCCGCAGCGATGCCCAGCACTCCTCTCCATAGCGGCAGACCAACGCCGGTGAGAAGCCCATCGACCGTTTCACCTACCGCCGCTGCATTCAGGACCAGCAACGCTGCAATAGCGGAAGCCGAGATTGCCGATGCACCAGTCAGTCCACCGAGGAACCACCACCCCCGACCATGCTGTAGCATTGAACGCCCCCGGTCTTGGACCCTCTGCAGCCAACGCGGTGCCGGAGTGACGACATTTCTCATTACGCGATCTTCGAATCCGGGTGCTGGTGCGAAGTGTTCCAGTGATGCAAGCAGTTGATCTAGCACTGGGTCTTCGTCGGTTGGCAAACCTGGATCAGTGAGCTGGTCGTTCATTTGCCTGACCATACGGTTGACATGAGTTAGAGTTTCATCCCTGCATTACAGTTCGATTACGCCCGAGTGGCATTTTGTATCACAGCATTTCACGCAACGGATCGAGCAATTCCCGGAGTTCGGCGCGCGCCCGATGTATGTAGGTCTTCACAGTGCCAAGTGGTAGTCCCAGAATGTCTGCGATCTCATCGTAGGGTCTGCCTTCGACGTGTCGCAGTATGATACAGGTCTGATACTCCGGTCTCAGCTTGCCAATCGCACGCTCGATAGCGGATCCGAGTTCGCGTGCCTCCAATTCGTCGAGTGGCGACTCCGTTGTGTCACCGATCTGCAAGGCGGTGGCCTCGACTCGTTCAGCCGTGGTCGCATCAGGTCCGCCGTCGAGTGACAACGTGTCCAGTTCCTTCCTACGCAGATGATCTATGGCAGCGTTGTTTGCGATCTTGAAGACCCATGATGAGAACTTGAACTCCGGTCGATAGCGATCGATCGCATTCAGCACTTTCACAAACGTTTCTTGAGACAGATCTTCGGCCAACTCGCGATCCCTGACCATCCGGTAGATGAGCGAAAAGACGGGACGTTGATACCGCCGAACCAACTCTCGATACGCCGATTCGCGGCCATCTCGGGCGTATTCCACCACCTCCTGGTCGGTGGCTGTGGAGAGATTCGCAGGGGAAGTCACGGCAGGTGGGAACCCCTATGCCAACCTGCGACGAGGGTTTCATTTTGCACCGTTCTTGCGGCAAGTTCAAGCACGCCAGTAAGTTTCGCGCCTATGTCTTCGGCGCTCTCAGGCCCACCAGAACGCATCACGGGTGGCGAAAAACGGTCGTACGTTCGCGATATGTTCACTGCGATCGCACCTCGCTACGACCTCCTCAACCACGTTCTGAGCCTCAATATCGACAAGCTGTGGCGGCGACGAGCCATTAGACGATTGGAGTGGGAAGCATCGCCGAATGGCTCGTACCTGGATCTCTGTGCCGGCACATTAGACCTTGCCGCTGAGCTTGTGAGCAATCCGGGGTTTACCGGTCGCGTCGTGGGCGCCGATTTCGTTGTTCCCATGCTCCAACTCGGTCGTGACAAGGCCGCAACAATCTGCCCGGTCGGCGCAGATGCACTGAGCCTTCCGTTCCCAACTGGGTGCTTCGACGGCTGTACTGTTGGGTTCGGCATCAGAAACCTGGCAGACATCGATGCCGGCCTGACTGAGATAGCGCGGGTACTCAAGCCCGGAGGCCGCCTCATTGTTCTGGAATTCTCAACGCCCACATCCTGGCCTACCAGGCCGCTTTATTTGTTCTACTTCCGCCACATTCTGCCGTTGATCGGTCGCGTGCTGTCCAAACATATGACCGCTTACAGCTACCTGCCAGATTCAGTTGCTGGTTTTCCGGATAATTGCGGATTCACCAGACAGATGAGCGAGGTCGGGTTTGGTAATGTCGGCTTCGAGCAACTGACATTTGGCGTGGCGTCGCTCTATTGGGGAGTTGCCGGTGACTATTGATAACCTGCATGAGTTTGTAGCGGAATTGGAACAACGGAACGAGTTGATCCGCATTGACCGTCCCGTGTCCGTGGTACACGAGATCACCGAGATAGCAGACCGGTGTATGAAGAGCGCTGGTGGCGGACCCGCGGTTCTATTCGAGAAGCCGCTGCTTGCCACCGGTGTGACGAGCGACATTCCGGTGGTCATCAACCTGTTTGGCTCCATGAATCGCATGAGCTTGGCGCTAGGGGTTGAGCAGCTAGACGACATCGCGGAGCGCATCGATGAGTTGATCAAACTCAAGGTGCCGGATGGCTGGCGAGAAAAGTTGGCCCTACTACCCAAGATCACCGAGATCGCCAAATATCCACCGCGCACCGTGGCGCGTGGTGCTGCCTGTCAGCAAGTCGTATTGCAGGGCGCTGACGTCGATTTGGAGAGCCTGCCGATCATCACGTGCTGGCCAGGAGACGGTGGTCCTTATATCACGCTGCCTCAGGTCGTGACGCGGGATCCCCAATCGGGTGTACGGAATGTTGGGATGTACCGAGTTCAAGTGTTGGGCAAGAACATCTGTGCGATGCACTGGCAGCGACACAAAGTCGGTGCTGCACACTGGAGGGAGATGGCATCCCGAGGCGAGAAGATGCCGGTCGCCATCGTTCTGGGTGGGGATGCTCCGTCCATCTACTCGGCGTCGGCACCGCTTCCTCCTAATATCGATGAATACGTGTTTGCCGGGTTTCTACGAAGCAAGCCGGTCATGATGACGAAAGCGGTGACGAGCGATCTCAAGGTGCCCGCAGAAGCCGAGCTGGTGATCGAGGGTTATATCGATCCGGCTGAGGAGTTGGTTGTGGAAGGCCCGTTTGGTGACCATACCGGATTCTATTCGCTGGCCGACTACTATCCCGCCGTACATGTGACAGCGATTACGCGTCGCAAGAATCCACTCTATCCAACTACCATCGTGGGACGCCCTCCGATGGAGGACTATTATCTGGGACACGCCACCGAAAGGATCTTTCGCCCGCTCCTACGATTGAACCTTCCCGAGGTGGTGGATTATCATATGCCGGCCGCCGGTGTCTTTCACAACCTCGTCTTCGTGAGCATCAACAAGCAATACCCAGGGCATGCGTGGAAGGTGATGAATGGACTCTGGGGGCTGGGACTGATGTCCCTGGCGAAGGTGATTGTGGTTGTGGACAAGCACGTCAACGTACAGGACTTAGAGGAGACATGGTGGATAGCACTCAATAACATCGATCCGGAGCGCGATGTCAGGTTCACAATGGGCCCGGTTGATGTGCTCGACCACGCCTCACGCGCGTTCACCTATGGCTCCAAGATGGGTATCGATGCGACCACGAAGTGGGAGGAGGAGGGGTTCGATCGCGAGTGGCCAGAACTGATCGAGATGGACGAAGCGACCAAGCAGCGCGTGGATGCGATGTGGCAGGAACTAGGCATAGAACTGAAGCCCAGGAATCACAGGTGACTGCACCCCGTCTCGACGGACAGACGCTGGCTGGTGAATCACGACTCGTGACATACGCGAACTTCGTGAAGTTACCGCACACCGTTTTTGCTCTGCCGTTCGCGTTGCTTGGAGTCGTGTACGCATCGTGGACGACGCCGATCTCGCTGCGGCAAGTGATTCTGGTAGTTGTGGCATTCACGGCGGCTCGCTTCACCGCTATGGGTTTCAATCGGATCGTTGATTGGCAGATCGACGGCCTGAATCCTCGCACGCACACCCGGGAGATACCGGCAGGGAAGATGTCCGTGAGGCAGGCCTCGATGGCGGTGGTGGTGACAGCAATGTTGTTTGTGTTGTGCGCAGGGCTGCTCAACCCATTGTGTTTGCTGCTCAGTCCGGTGGCTTTGGTCTGGACGCTAGGCTACAGCTACACCAAGCAGTTCACCAACTGGTCGCACTTGTGGTTGGGTAGTGCGCTGGCAATCGCGCCGGTGGGAGGCTATCTGGCAATCACTGGTGCTTGGAGTTCACCCTGGTGGACACTCGTCGTTCTCGCTGTGGCCGTGCTCACGTGGGTCGGTGGGTTCGACATCTTCTATGCCCTCCAAGACGAGGAGTTCGATCGGGCGCACGGATTGCACAGCGCTGTCGTCCTCTTGGGAAGAGAGCGTAGTATCCTGGTGGGCAAGCTACTGCATGGTGTGACGATCGTTGGACTTGTTCTGTTTGGTATCGGTGTCGGACTCGGTGTGGTGTACTACTGTGGGGTGGCGGTGGCAGCTATTCTGCTTGCCTGGGAGCACCACCTGGTGCGTCCGACGGACTTGAGTCGGCTGGATGCTGCGTTTTTCAGGATGAACGGGATCATTTCCATCGTGGTGCTTCTAGGCGCCTTGGGGGAAGGGTTGCTATGACTGCTCCGTGGACGTTCGCGATCACTGGCGCCTCTGGTGCCCCGTACGCCGTACGCCTGCGCGAAGTTCTCGCCCAAGCGGCAGTACCTGTTCACTTGATCGTGAGTGGACACGGTTGGCGTCTCCTGTCCACTGAGGCCGGAATCGCCAACGAAACCGAGTTGCGAGAAGCGACCGGGAATGAGTGGTCGTCGATTGCGGTGTTCGATGACGGTGACAGAGGTGCGATACCCGCTTCAGGATCCGCCAAGAGCGCCGGTATGGTGATCTGTCCATGCTCCATGGGTACTGTTGCGGCGATCGCTCATGGAACTAGCCGCTCGCTGGTCGAGAGAGCAGCTGATGTAACTCTCAAAGAACGTCGCTCGTTGATTCTGGTTCCACGCGAAACACCGTTCTCATTGGTTCACTTGCGAAACCTGACCTTGGTCAGTGAAGCGGGTGCCACCGTCATGCCAGCGGCACCAGGTTTCTACAATCGACCCACGTCCGTTAACGAGCTGGTGGACTTCATCGTACAACGCGTCCTGGACCATATGCAGGTGGAAGCCGAGCTGGTACCTCGATGGGACGGCGGAGGCTGAGGTGCGGCTTGGCATCATCTCGGACACGCACGGAAAACTCCGCTCGCAGGTGTTCGATGTCTTCGCCGAGGTTGACCACATCATTCACGCAGGAGACATCGGCGCCCCTGACATCATCGCTGCGCTGGAGGTAATTGCGCCGGTCACAGCGGTTTACGGCAATACCGACGGGTTCGACGTGCGCACCACGTGTCCACAAGTAGCCCGATTCGAGCTTGACGGGTTCACAGTTGTCGTTACGCATGGAGACCAGTTCGGGTCACCCACACCCACCGTTCTCCATGAAATCTACCCCGACGCGGAGATTCTCGTTTACGGGCACACCCACCGCCCTTTGCTGGAGCTGGTTGACAAGACTGTGACTGTGATGAACCCTGGATCGGCCGGTGTCGAAGCCTCGGAGCCAGCGTCGGTAGGCATCATGGAGCTGGAACCGGGGATTCCGCCAAGAGCCCGGATAGTCGAGCTATAGTCAGCGCGTTACAATCAGAAAGGCCATGTAGGCGACGAAGCCAGCGAGTAGAATGATGCCGTCCCACCTGCCAACCCGTTTTCCAAACCACATCAGCGGGAACATCGCGGCGCAGAAACCCAGCATGACCCAGTTATCTATGGCCGCCGCCGCGGGGTGAATGGGGACTGGAA
>JAUVRV010000075.1 GCA_030597435.1 Gemmatimonadales bacterium
ATGGCCGCGTGGGAGTCAGGTCAAGACGATCTGCCGAACTGGGACGAGGCTCAGTGGGTCGAACGGAGCGAGACTCTCGATCTCGACAGCGTGGATCTCAATTCGCTGCTGGCCCTGGATTACGAGTGTCTGGCCACGGTCGCAAACCTGATCGGTCGCGCGGACCGGGCCAGCGAGTACACTTCCCGCTATCGAGACCTGGTCGAGAAAGTGAACGAGTACCTGTGGAATGACCAGATCGGCATGTACGTGGATCGGCAGTGGGATGGTCAGTTCTCGACACGCCTTGCCGCCTCGAACTTCTATCCACTCGTTGCCGGTATACCACCGGATGATCGCGTCGAGCGAATGCTGCAGACGCTGCTCGATCAATCCAAGTTCTGGGGTCGGTACGTCCTACCAACCATCAGTTGCGATGACCGCACGTTCGAACAGCAACAGTACTGGCGCGGCACAATCTGGCCGCCGCCCAACTACCTCGTGTATCAGGGTCTCAGGCGGTACGGGCTCGACGAGGTGGCCGGTGAGTTAGCCGCCCGGAGCGTCGATCTGTTCCTGAAGAGTTGGCGTGACTATCAACTCTGTCGCGAGAACTACGACAGTCGCACGGGTGAAGGCGGTGGGCACGCCTATCAGAGTTGGGGACCGCTGTTTGCGCTCTTGGGGATCGAGGAGTTCATCGATGTCACACCCTGGGATGGGCTTCGCATTGGCACTCTGGCACCACCACCACTCTCCACCCTCAAGAACATCTCCCTGTGTGGCCACACCTGGTCGGTTTCGCTCTCATCGGATGGACTCGATGCGACGGTGGACGGGCAACCCCTGCTGCGTACAAGCGGCATTGTAGTGCTGCGCCATGTCAAACTCGACGCACGGTCACTCACAGCAAAGACACTGGCACTGGCACCGGTAACGCTTAGGGTGTCATTCGAGGACGGAGAGCCCGAGGTGTTAGCAATCCCACCAGGGGAGCATGAGATCACGGTGTCCCGGTAGCCCGCCTTCCCGGTGGCCCGGATCTACCCTTCCCCGCTCCCCGTCACGGCGGTCGCGACTACCCGGCGGGCTCGTCGGTCGTTCCCTCGCCTGACCCCGGGCTTCCAGTCCGGGGCAAAATCGCAAATCGCACATCGTCAATCGTCAATCGCAGATCTTCCGTTCCCTTTTCCCTTTGCCATTTTCCCCTAGTGCCCTCCCATCATAGCATCTCTCGTCGCCTTGAACTCGGTTCCCTCACTCCAATTCGGGAACGTAGACTCGTTTGCCAATCGGTAGCCGATACGGAAGTAGAGTCGCAAGTCGTCGATAGCGCCGGAAAGGTCCCAGTCCTCGCTGTACTCGTCGGATGGCTTGTGATAGTTCTGTGCTAGGTACTCGTCGCGCCGCTCCTGCGTCCAGTCTTTGCCGTGTTCTACATGGTCGGTACCTTCACCGGCATACAACGCGGGCACGCCGACCTTGGCAAAACTGAAGTGATCTGACCGGTAGTAATATCCGGCCTGCGGCTCGGCATCTGGTACGAGCACGCGGTTCTGGTACTTGGCAGCATCAGCCAGGTAGTCATCGAGTTCCGAGTTGCCCAAACCGACAACTATCACATCGTTCATCGAGCCAAGAATGTTCATGGCATCCATGTTGATCGCGGCTACGGTCTTGGCCAACGGATAGATCGGGTTACTGCCATAGTACGCCGATCCGAGCAGGCCCTGCTCTTCCGCGGTAACGGCAATGAAGAGAATCGACCGTGCCGGCCTTTGCTCCAACGACATGAAGGCCTCCGCCAGCTCCAGTAGGCCGGCGGTGCCCGTGGCGTTGTCCAGCGCCCCGTTGTAAACCTGGTCGCCTTCCAGACTCCGGTCTATGCCGAAATGGTCCCAGTGCGCCATGTAGACTAGGTGTTCGTCAGGACGCTCGCTGCCCGGTATACGTGCAACCACGTTTCGTGAGGTTGATTGCACGATCGAATTCCGTAGCGAAAGCGACGCAGTCAGTCCCAATGGCACGGACTCGAAGTCTCTCTGCGTGGCGGCGTCCTTCAGGGATTCGTAGTCCAGACCCGCTTGCTCGAAGATCGATCGTGCCGTTTCCACCGTTATCCAACCTTCCACCACCACCCGTGACATGTTGTTGTCTTCGGCCACCAATGCGAACTGCGGCCCGGACCAGCTTCCCTGCACCGTTCCCCACGGGTAGGCAGCCGGCTCGGTTTCGTGCACGATCAACGCGCCGGCGGCCCCCTGACGAGCGGCTTCCTCAAACTTGTAAGTCCAGCGACCATAGTAGGTCATCGTGTTGCCGTTGAACAACGCCGTGTCCTTGGTCGCGAACCCCGGATCGTTGACCAGCATCACGACTGTCTTGCCCCGCACGTCCAGCCCCTCGTAGTCGTTCCAACCGAACTCCGGCGCCACCACGCCGTATCCCACGAAAACCATGTCCGAGTTGGAGATCGATGCGCTGCCAACGACTCGCTTGGTCCACACCATGACCTCATCGCCATAGCCGTACCTCTTCGAGGAACCCTGTCCTCGAACCGTAAGTGTGGCTCTGGGATCGGCCGTGATGGATACGAGCGGAACCTCCTGGAAATAGCTGTCGCCGTTCCCTGGCTCCACTCCGAGTTTGTTGAACTCCTCCTCCAAGAAGGCGACAGTCTTGTCTTCGCCGGGTGACGAGGGGCCACGACCCTCGTATTCGTCCGAGGCCAACACTTGCACGTCGGCCGCCAGATCGTCGGCGTTCAGGGTATCCAGAGCCGCGTCCAGTTGGGCGTCACCGCCGCATGCGGCCAATGCGAGTGGGACAAGCGGGATCAGCCACTTGCCGGTGGCTTTCATATTGAGTCTCATCTCTTTTCTCTCATTCCTGGAGGGTGGGAATGTCAGCGCATGAAAAGTAACCTGGCAGGAAGACCACTATGAAGGGCGCTTGACTCGCTTGCTCCACAGCCGTGAGGCCAACAACACAACCACTATGACACCGTAGATCGTTGGATCGCGGGTGTCGATCTTGACCAACCACAGGTAGTGCACCACTCCCGCCGCGGCCGCCGCATAAACCAGACTGTGTAGCGCCTTCCAGCGCGCACCACCAAGTCGCTTGACCATCTTGTTCGTGGAAGTCACGGCGAGCGGTACGAGCACCAGGAAACCAGAGAATCCGACCGTTATGTACGGCCGCTTGGCAACGTCTTCAACAATGCCCGCTAGCGAGAAGAACTGGTCGAACAGCAGGTAGGTCCCTAGATGGAGCGTCACGTAGAAGAACGCAAACAACCCGATCAAGCGGCGCAGCCTCATCAGGTGAGACCAACCGGAGATGCGCACCAGAGGGGTGACCGCCAGGGTCGCCACCAGGATTCTGAGTCCTGCTAGTCCCGTGCGGTGAGTAATGTCCTCTAAAGGGTTGGCCGAAAGGTTGCCCGTGAATGTGTCCCACAGGAGCCAGAGCAACGGCACCAAGCAGAGCATTACGACCGCTGGTCTAACAACCCACCTTGTTAGTTGGTTGCGGGTCAATTCCGTTCCTAGTAGTACCGGCTCAGGTCCATCCCCGCATAGAGGTCGGCTACTTGGTCGGCGTAGCCGTTGAAGGGCAGCGTATCCTGCTTGCGTATCTTGCCCAGCCGGCGCTCCTTCTTCTGGCTCCAGCGCGGATGGCTTACGTCGGGATTCACGTTGGCATAGAAGCCGTACTCACGAGCCAGGACCTGGTTCCAAGATGTAGGAGGCTCTTGATCGGTCAGCCGGATCCTGACGATGGACTTGATGCTCTTGAATCCGTACTTCCAAGGCACGACCAACCTGATGGGGGCTCCGTTCTGGTTGGGCAGCATCTTGCCATACAAACCGGTGGCCAAAATGGTCAACGGATGCATTGCCTCATCGAGTCGCAGGCCCTCCATATAGGGCCACGGTAGCACCGTGCGGAGTTGACCCGGCATCTGCTCCGGGTCGTGCAGAGTCACGAACTGGACATACTTCGCCTTTGACGTTGGCTCTACTTCTTTGAGCAGGCTGGCCAGCGGGAAGCCCATCCAGGGAATCACCATCGACCATGCTTCGACACAGCGCAGTCGATAGATGCGCTCCTCCGCCGGATACTTCCTGAGGATTTCCTCGATGTCAAAGACCTTCGGCTTGTGGACCGCGCCCTCGACAGCCACCGTCCAGGGCCGAGTTCTCAGCATGTGGGCGTTGTGCTTGGGGTCGTCTTTCCCCACTCCGAACTCGTAGAAGTTGTTGTAACTCGTCACGGAGTCGTACGGCGTGAGTTTCTCGTCTTGTCGTGTCCGCATTAGGGACGGAGCCACAGGAATCAAAGCGGCCAATGCGGCTCCCGCCGATGCTCCGATGAACTTGCGTCGGTCCCAGTAAAGCGACTCTTCAGTGATCTCTGACGATCTGATGTCCTGCGCGCGTCTTATCAGCATTAGCTCTCCAGTGGTCCCTGCAACGCTGTATCGTTCACCCTTGGCTCAGACCAGTTTGGCTCCGTCCGAAGGCACACATATGTGGCAGTATCCCGATTCTCCCCCAGGCGCCGAATACCGCCGCTGCATACGACCTACAAACGAGCTGGCCATGTCCGTTTCCACCAAAGCGACGGCACAGCCGCCGAACCCGGCACCGGTCATCCTCGCTCCGTAGCATCCGGCCGTGTTGCGCGCCAATTCCGTGATCTCCTCCAGCTCGGCACTCGACACCTCATACAAGTCTCTCAGGCTTGCGTGAGACTCATTCATTACACGACCGGCGGTCTCGAGATCCCCCGCCTGTAGTGCCTCGGCCAACTGCTGCGGTCGGACCATCTCCTCGACGACGTGCTTGGCCCTACTATAAGTCTCGGGATGCATCAGTGGTTCCGCCGCAGCTAGCCCGTCCGGTGTCACGTCTCTCAAGGCGCGTATGGCAGGGTCTCGCTCGCGCAGCCGTGCCACCGCCGCTTCACAGCTGGCCCGCCGGCGGTTGTATGCGCTGCCGGCTAGGGTGCGCCGCACGCCCGTATCCATCACCACGAACGAAGCACGACTCGGTATCTCAACCGGCGTGACGGTCAGGTCGCGACAATCGAGCAACAAGGCACATCCGGCTCGGGACGCGGCAGCGGCGTACTGATCCATGATCCCGCAATTCACCCCCACGTACTGGTTCTCAGCTCGCTGACAGAGCCGAGCCATCTTCGGGGGATCCCACTGGACGCTGGAAACCTCACAAAGGGCCCTGGCAACGGACACCTCTAGAGCAGCCGAGGATGAGAGTCCAGAACCGATCGGGATGTTTCCAGCGATGACCATGTCGATCCCGCCGACCGGCTCACCTGCGTCGGCAAGGGCCCAGGCAACGGCGGCCACGTAGTCGAACCACTCAGACCCGCCCGGCGCGCTCAGTTCAACTAGATCAACCTGCCGGGTCTCCTCCACGGTGACGGAACGAGCCCGCAGCTGCCCATCGCGACGCGGCGCAAACGCGACAGCCACGTGGAGATCGATCCCCATCGGCAACACGTAACCATCGTTGTAGTCGGTGTGCTCGCCCACCAAGTTCACCCGCCCCGGAGCAACCGCGACCAACGGCTCGGAACCGTGAAGATCGATGAAGCGTTGTCTCGCCCGCATGGCGGGCACGGCCGGCGAATTCATGGACCGGAACTATGCTCGATTGCTAGGGTTTAGAGACATAGCTAGTAGGTTGAAAATACGCCAAGAACGGAGTCTGGGAGGGAGTCTTTGGTGTATATTCAGGTTAGGGAGTATTGAGTGGAGCCCCCCGTATGCCGCTGGTCTCCACACAGGGATGGGCCGCGACTACAGACCTGGTTTGCCGAGTGGGAGGTACGGAACATGTCTGTCTCACCAAGGAGGCGGCTCCGCGGTGCCTTGGCACCTATCGCTCTGCTTGCCGCGGTATCTCCAATCGGTATCGCCGCGCAGAATACCGGCTCAATTTCAGGCCGAATCCTGGATGCGCTAAAACGTGAGCCCATTCGCGACGTGATCGTCAGCATTGTTGGATCGGCATTGAGTTCCGGAACTGACACAGATGGTTACTACACCATTGACAGCGTGATGCCCGGCCTGGTCAAGGTCAAGGCGCAGATCCTGGGTTACGTACCGATCACGACTGATTACTATACCGTCCATCCTGACAGCTCCACGCCCGTCGACTTCCACCTCGCCCCGGTGCTTTATGAGTTGGAGGGAGTCGAAGTAACCGCGCAGAGCCCTCAGAGGACGTGGGTGCAACACCAGGGCTCACAGGTTCTCACCAAAGAAGACATCCCGCAGCGCGGCGACATTCTGAGCGCTCTGCAGGGACTCATCCCCAGCGTACGAGTGAGAGGTCGGAGAGATGATACTCGGCTGGTAGTGCGCAATGCGGCAGCCGATGTCCTGTATGTGATCGACGGCATTGTCATCCGCCCTCCTCTCACGTTCTACATCGACGCAACTCAAGTTGATTGTGTCGAAGTACGACGCGGATTCAGCGCCGTGGCGCAGTTCAAGCCATCCATCGTCGGGGAAAACTATGCTGGAGTAGTGTTGATCTGGACCAGGGGAGCGCTGGGCGCCAGGCCCCGCAGCTGTGTTCCGGACAACTAGATGAGCTGCCGCTAGGTTCCGATCGCGATCCTGACGGCCGATCCATGACCTAGTTCGCTCTCTACTCTGATCGTTCCGCCCCACGACTCCACTAGTCGCTTGCAGATGGCCAGACCGAGACCAGTGCCACTCGTGGTGGTTGAGAACTGCGGCTCGAAAATGAGTGGGATGACTTCACGGGCAATACCGGCCCCGTTGTCGGACACTACCAGAATTGCCGCCCCCATGTCGTCACGACCCACCGTGATGCTGACATCGGTGGCGCCCGCGTCGCGGGCGTTCTCAATCAGATTGACCAGAACCTCCTTGACCTCGTCCTTCCGTACCCGCGCGAGGATCGGCCCTTCATCGTTCACTGCTACCACGGGGCCATCAGCCAGCGCGTAGAGTCCAGCAGTGTCACGTGAGATCGCTCCCAAATCAGCCGCTGCCAGAGGCTCGGCCTCAGCCGGTGGTGCGCCAAACCGGGCGAAGGCACGGGCGATGGCATCGAGACGCTCGATCTCCGCAAGGATCTGCTGCGCAGTTCGGTCCAGTGTGGACTCGAAGTCGCTGCGACGGTCACGGTGAGCGCGCTTTAAGTGTTGGATGCCAAGTCGGATAGGCGTGAGCGGGTTCTTGATCTCGTGTGCGATTTGTCGGGCCAGCTCACCCCACGCCAACACCCGTACCGCACGGGTCAGTTCAGTCGTGTCATCCAGTGCCAATACGCAGCCACCCGGCGTGCCACGGATGGCAGAGGCGTGCGCTCTAATCTGCTGCGCACCTACCGTGAACTCCCTTGTCTCCGCTTCTTGTTCATTGTTGATGAACTCACGCAGCCATTCCCACACTGGCGCCCATTCCCGGCCCCCGGGCGCGTAAACGTGTGCCCCCGCCGGCAGTGGCGCCCCCACAAACTGCTCGGCCCTCGGATTGGCGATTGTGACACGCAGATCGCGGTCGACGGCAACAACGCCTGTGGCAACATTGCGCAGTACCGCTGCGGTCCGTCGACGTGCCGTCTCCAGCGCTGACTGACTCGACTCCACGTCGTGGGCCATACGCTCGAACGCCTCAACCACGGGCACGAATTCGGTGGGCATGTCGGGCTCGAACGGCGGGAGTGGCTCACCCCGCCCGACGGCGACCGCCGCGGTTCGTAAGGAGCGGACCGGATACGCCAGGGACCGGGCGGCTGCGCCGGCCAGCAGGACCGCCGCTCCCAACCCGATCAGCGTGGCCAGTGCCAAGACATAGAGCAGGTCTTCTTGATCGCTCAGGATATCCAGCACGTCCACCAGTCGAGGAACCGCCAGCGTCGAGCCCGAGGTTCCAAACCAGCTCAGATTCCGGTAGCCAACGCGTGTAGCACGCCCAGCAATCGCAACGTCCTCGGTCGCCTCCAGGGCGTTCCCCAGAGCCAACTGGCGATCGACCTGCGGTGGCATGTATGCGTCCACCAACCCCAGCTCGGACAGCACGCCTGGACTCGCTCCGCTCAGAACGCCCCCGTCGTACCACAGGAGGTCTGCGTTGACAGCCTCGGCCAGGCTCGAGATACGGTCTGCCGTATCAGTCGCCGCCCCTTGGCCAACCACGCGAGCCGTCGGCATCGCATCGCTCAGCGTCTGTTGAATCAGCAGATCACCGTTGCGCGCGGCGTCGGCCTGGATCCGCGCGAAGGACCAGGCCGCGTAGCCCAAGGTCGGCAGCACGAAGAAGCCGGCCAGGGCAATGGTCAGTCTCGAGCGGTATGACCGAAACTGAAGCGAGCCTTGCAGCAGTGGCGGCACAGTGATCTTGCCGCTGAGCGCTTCACCGCTGAACCACAGCAACGCAATGAGCAGCACATTCCAGAAGACGAGCAGGGCACCCCGCACCAACACGGATCGAAAACTGGACAGGTGAATTTGCACGTGGAGGTGACGCGGGCCACCGGGAAGCTCGATGGGTTCGGCCCTGGTATCGCGGAATACGGGAACGAGGTCGCCCAATACCGTCCAGCCCTGCCGTCGCCAGCTGAGATAGCCTTCAGGAGGCGCGTTTGCACTCGGCTCACTCAGCACCATCGAGTAGGGCGCAAACAGACGATGTTCGCCCCGGAGAAACCGCGCCAACCTCACCGGTTCTATCAGCCGCGACCTCGGACCGACACCGATGGTCACGACTGAACCATCACCGAACGGTACGGCCTGCACGTTCAGCACCGGCGGCCGAATCACCACTTCCATCACAGCGCTATCGCGCACACCGGCTGCGATGGCCTGAAGCAACGCATTGCTCAGACCCAGTTGCGCCAAATCGAGCCGGGCCAGTTGTTGTCCATCGGGGCCCCAACTGGCCAGCACAGCCGGATAGTCGTCCGTGCTGAGCAACGACCTGCTCCACGCCTGGTATAACAACGCGGTGCTTGCGGGCACACTGTCCGACTGCATGGTCTCACCGAAGTTCTCGAGCGCGAACAGCAGCTCGGGATCCCCCTCACTGGCCCGAGCCGCGTCTCGTTCGGCCAGGAGCAGTCGCCCCTCTGCAACTACACTCCAAGTGAGTGCGGCTGCCGCGGCCCCGGAAACCACAGCCGCCGTGACCACCATGCGCGCCCGGGGTGCCGGGATCACCGCCAGGAGCACAGCTGGGAGCCACAAGACTCCATACCAGAAGGGCCAATTCGTGACCGGTTCCCAGATGACCAGTCCCAAGGCCGCCAGCCCCACCGCCCAACCGGAGGCCAGCCCTGAGACCCACCCAGGAGTAACGAGAGAGCCATCGCCGCGCAGCAGTAATGGTGCGGCCATCAGCAGAACGGCTCCGCAAACGGCCAGTGTGGTCTCCCATCCCAGCCAGAGTCCCAGTCCGATCGCGCTAGCGGGTGG
>JAUVRV010000152.1 GCA_030597435.1 Gemmatimonadales bacterium
CACCCCGAGTTCGGCAATCTCACCGGAGTGGTGATTCAGAGTTACATGCGACGGTCGGCAAAGGACATCGAAGACCTGATTGCCATGGGCGCCAGGGTCAGGCTGTGTAAGGGTGCGTATTCCGAACCCGAGTCGGTCGCGTTCCAGGAGAAGGCCGAAGTAGATGGATCGTACGATCGGCTCATGAAGCGGCTGCTCGATGAGGGCAACTACCCGGGCATAGCCACACACGATGAGCGGTTGATTGACCGTGCTCTCGCATACGTCGAGACGAACAATATCCCACCCGAGCGTTTTGAGTTTCAGATGCTTTATGGTGTTCGGCGAGACTTGCACTACATGTTGCGGGAGAAGGGCTTCAACATGCGGGTCTATGTCCCATTTGGAAGCAACTGGTATCCGTACCTGATGCGTCGGCTCGCGGAGCGGCCCGGGAATGTAGCGTTCATGACCGCGAGCATTGTGAAGGAGACGTTCTCACGCAGTTGATGGAAGACGACGCCACGCTAGGTGGGTACCTCCTCAAGCATGACCGTCCACCGGCATTTGAGGGGTCCGACGGTAGTCCATACTCGGTCGAGATCTACGTCGATAATGAACCGTGTGAAGACGGCCGTTATGGTGCGGCTGTTCTCTTTGTGCGCTGGTCAACGAGCGGAGAAAGTGTGGCAGGGCATCTGGAAAGTGGGTATCTCAGGTACGGTGCTAATCCAGATGAAGCTCACGCCGCTTTACGTGATCTGACGCTCCACGAACTCAAAGCACACCTCGAGCAACTCATCGAGACCAAGAAGGGAATCCCGGACTGGTAGTGGATCGGAGTGGAGTGGTGCTCTCCTGCACCGGCGGAGTATACCGAGTCCGGTTGGATGATGAGATACTGGAGACGACGCTGCGTGGTCGCTTCAAGCAGGAACGGGCGAGCCGTGTTCTGGTGGGCGATAGAGTTGTCGTGCGGGAGCATGCGGATGGTGGAGCGACCATAGAGGAGTTGTTGCCGCGTCAATCGGTGCTGAAACGTCGTACACCGGGCAAGTCGAGAGGTGTGCGCAATGTGGCCGCCAACGTTGACCGGATTGTCGTGGTTGGTGCGGCCAGGCACCCCGATTGGGATGCTCATCTCATCGACCGGTTCGTAGTTGTAGCCGAGGTCAACGGTCTGGCGACGGCCGTGGTGGTGAACAAGTGTGATCTGGTCGATGATCCGGAGCTGCTCGCCGCACCTTACGCGAGGGCGGGGTACCCGGTGGTGCTCACGAGCGTACCGGAGCGCCGCAATCTCGAGGCACTGCGTGGCCTGCTCGAAGGTCACGTATCACTGTTTACCGGCCCCACAGGTGTCGGCAAGTCGAGTCTGCTCAACGTGCTGCAACCGGGGCTTGAGCTGCGCACTGGATCGGTGAGCAAGAAGTCTCATGGTGGGCGACACACGACCGTAGCTGCGGAGATGCACTTTATTGGACAGTGTGGCTACGTTGTCGACACTCCCGGTCTGAGAGACGTAGGGCTGTGGGGTGTGGAACCACTCGAGGTAGCCCTGGCGTTTCCCGAATTCAGTGCTCACGCTCAGCGGTGTCGGTTTGACAACTGTCGCCACATGGAGGAGCCGGACTGTGCAGTGGTCGAGGCAGTCAGTGATGGAGAGATAGCAGAAAGCCGCCTCGCATCGTACAGGTGTCTGCTGGAGGAAGCGCTGCAAGCGGCTCGTCAGTGGAACTGACCAAGTGATAGGGCCACAGCTAGCCTATTTGGGTTCCGGCAGGTACGTTGGCGTCGGGGATCAGAAGGACGACATCATTGCCCGGCTGGACTGCTCCCAGAACCAAGACCTCGGAGTGAAACCCTGCGATCCGGCGGGGTGGGAAGTTAACCACTGCGATCACCTGACGGTTTAGGACGGCATGCCTAATACTCCTTCTTCACCGTTGGTTGCGCCGTTCATCGGCGAGCGCTATGCGAGCGGTGAAACACTGAGTGATCTGTTGGCTCCTCCGTACGATGTGATCTCGGCGGGCCGGCGACGCACGCTGTCGCGACGCAGCGCTCACAACATCGTACATCTGATTCTTCCCGAAGGGAACGAAGACAGGTATGAGAATGCCGCCCGCTTGCTTGCCAAGTGGCGTGATGAGAGGATCCTGCAGCGCGACGAACGGGAGAGTGTGTATGTGGTGCAACAGGAAATCCGTTCGGCCAGCGGCCCGAGCCGCAAGCGAACAGGCGTGATAGGGGCCGTGGCGGTAGAGCCGTTTTCGCGTGGCGGTGTCAAGCCACACGAGAAGACTCATGCTGAGCCCAAAGCAGACAGACTTGCGCTACTGCGCACAACCAAGGCGATGTTCGAATCGCTGTTATTGCTGGCGCGCGACGAGAACGATCAGCTCCGGCAGCAGCTCAACGATGTAGTGTCGCATGATCCGACGGTCAGCGCAGAGCTGGACGACATCGGCATTGGGATGTGGCATGTGACCGGTTCGCAGGCCGAGGAGATTGCCGACGCAGCTGGTGCTGCCAGTCTATACATCGCCGATGGTCATCACCGGTATGAAACCGCGCTGGCATATCGTCGGGAGAACCCCTCGGCCGATCGCACCTTGGGATTGGTGGTTCCCCTGAGGGATCCGGGCCTCACGATTCTCCCCACACACCGACTCATCTACGGCGAGGCAGCCGACGTCGACGGTGTGATCGGGGCTTGTCGTGAGAGATTCCACGTGCATGAACTTCCGAACGACACCAACTATGCGGATCACTTGGTCGAGCTGAGGGATCGCGGTACCGCCTGTATAGTCGTGCAGCCGGGGGCCAACGCAGTGTCCTTATTGTTGAAGGCTGGGGCAAAACTGGGCGACTTGCCGTTCGCCAATGAACCCGCTGTGGCATCGCTTGGGGTCGCGCGCATAGATGAGATGGTGGTCAAGCGGCTGCTTGCTACTTCAGGGCAGGACGCGCACCTCGGCTATAGTGCGGATCCTGATCATGTGATTGACGAAGTCGTAAATGGGGCTGCGGCGGTTGGCGTGATGCTCAATGCTACATCGGTTGAGCAGGTGTTGGCTGTATCTGATGCCGGTGCTGTCATGCCACAAAAGGCAACATATTTCACACCCAAGGTGCCGAGCGGTTTGGTAACACTCGGTTTTGAGAGCTAGGTGTCTGTGAAGAGATCGGAGCAAGGAAAAACAATGCGCTCACGAGAACGAATTCTAACCAACCTCGAATCGATCTACCGAGAAGCGTACGACCGTGCGAAGGAAACAGACGACAAAGACCGAATGATGGATCTCGACGCTTCATTTCAGCGGGAGCAGCTCATGCTCGAGGTTCTACTCGATGTGCGCGCGGCCTTGAACTCAATCGGAGCGGAGTCCACCAGCGAGTCGGCTTTGAAGAAGCTCGAGACACTCAAGAAGTTTACCAAGCTGGCTCGGTAGCGATGTCGATTTACGCAGATGCTCGCATCCAACCACGTCGTCTGAGCGCGCGGCTCGAAAAAAGCAAGTTGCTCGAGATGTTTCGACTCATCTACGCCTCACGTCGAATTGACGACAGGGAGATCCAGCTCAAGAGACAGAACAAGATCTTCTTCCAGATCTCTGGGGCTGGACACGAGGCGGTGTTGGTTGCAGCCGGAGAGATCCTCAAGCCTGGATATGATTGGTTCTATCCCTATTATCGCGACCGCGCACTCTGTCTCACTTTGGGAATGACAGCTACGGAGATGCTGCTGTCAGCCGTCGCTGCAGCAGACGATCCCAACTCCGGCGGGAGACAGATGCCTTCGCACTGGGGCCACAAGGACTTGAACATCGTTTCCTCGTCTAGCCCGACGGGGACGCAGTTTCTCAACGCCGTAGGGTGTGCCGAGGCCTGGTTGCGTTATGACCTCATTGAGGGAATTCCCGACAGAACCCAGCGCACCAAGTCAGACGAGGTTGTGCTGTGTACTTCGGGTGATGGCACGACTAGCGAGGGCGAGTTCTGGGAAGCTCTGAACAGCGCATGTAACTTGAAGTTGCCCGTGCTCTTCCTGATTGAGGACAACGGGTACGCGATATCGGTTCCGGTTGATGTGCAGACGGCCGGAGGTTCGATTTCGCGGCTCGCATCTGCGTTTCCCCACCTACATGTTGAGGAAGTCGACGGCTGCGATCCGCTAGCGTCTTATGACGTGCTCTCGCGAGCGGTGGCACACTGTCGCAGTCGTAAGGGACCATCATTGGTGCACGCCCATGTGATACGTCCCTACTCTCACTCGTTGTCTGACGACGAAGTGATGTACAAGCCTCCCGAAGAACGCGAGGACGAAGCGAAGCGTGATCCTGTGACGACGTTTCCTCAGCGACTCCTTGCCGATGGGGTCGCCACCGAGAGAGAGATCGAAGAGATCAGAGCTGCAGTAGACGACGACATCGAGCTGGCAACCGAAGTAGCCCTGGCGTCACCGCAGCCTGCGAGCGACACGATACGCCTGCATGTGTATTCGCCGGACCTAGATCCCACGTCCGCCGACTTCGCCACGGAGCCTGACTTGCAGCCAGATGGCAATCCGGTGACGATGGTTGATCTGCTCAATAGATGTTTGAAGGATGAGATGGCGAGGGATGCGCGGATCTTGGTTTTCGGTGAGGACATCGCAGACGTTTCCGCCGACGAGCACATCGAAAGGGTCAAGGGTAAGGGTGGAGTGTTCAAGGTCACGTGGGGGCTGCAGAAGGAATTCGGTTCCGACAGAGTGTACAACACACCCTTGGCTGAAGCGAACATCGTGGGCCGTGCGATCGGCTTGGCAACGCGTGGCCTCAAGCCAGTGGTAGAGATTCAGTTCTTTGACTACATATGGCCGGCCTACCATCAGATACGAAATGAGTTGGCTCTGCTCCGTTGGCGCAGTAACGGTGCATTCAAGGCTCCGGTAGTCATCAGAGTGACCTACGGTGGAGATCTGCGGGGGGGGGCCGTCTATCACTCACAGACTGGGGCAGCAGCTTACACTAGTATCCCCGGCTTGAGGGTCGTGTGTCCCGCCACTGCACTGGACGCCAACGGATTGTTGCGAACCGCTATTCGCTGCGAGGATCCGGTCATCTTTCTCGAGCACAAGCATCTGTACCGGCAGATATATAACAAGGGCGTATATCCTGGTCCCAACTTCATGATCCCGTTTGGCAAAGCTAGGCTAGCCCACCAGGGTGCCGACGTGACGGTGCTAACCTACGGTGCTGTTGTCCAACGATCGGTTCAGGCCGCCAAGCAACTGGAAGAAGAAAAGGGTATCAGTGCAGAGGTAATCGACCTGCGGTCTCTGAACCCGGTGGACTGGGATGCGATCGGTGAGTCGGTCAAGAAGACCAACAAGGTGATAGTCGCTTACGAGGACTCGAAATCTTGGGGCTATGGAGCAGAGCTGGCGGCCGAGATTGCCGATGAGCTTTTCGAGTGGCTCGACGCACCGGTGCGTCGGGTAGCGTCGACTGACACGTTCGTGGCGTATAGCCCCGAGTTGGAAGATGTGATTCTACCGCAGGTGGGTGATCTGGCAAAGGCGATTGAGGAGCTGTATCGGTACTAGTCGGGAACGAGCTATGGTCGGTCCCGGCCGAGCGCCTCTCGGATCTCGCTGGCAGCCCCGATCGCGGCTTCTACATCGATACGCAGGGCCTGGGCCTGCTGAGTGGCCGATGTGAGATCGCTGATAACCGCAGATACGCCCGCCGAACGAAGCCGCAACAGGTCGAAGCGCATGTTCTGAATAGCCAGAACGCAGGATTCGAATTGAGACTCGACGGCTTCCCGTCGTTTTAGCAACTCTGCCAGCGAGTCGCGCTGCCGCTCGAGAAGGCCGACCCTCCTGTCGTTCTCGGCTGCTTCAGATTCTTGCTTGAGGCTCTCGATCCGGTTCTCCAAGTCCTGCAGCGCATGGGAGTCCACGTCGCCTTCCATGTGCTTGAGCGTCCGGGCCAGGTCAGCTGCGCGCTCCATCAACTGGTCGACAGTCTTAACCACGTCCGGCAACATGTCCCGGTCTGCCTCGGGCAGCTTTTCGACAACCTGAAAGATCGCGGTGCGGTCCTTGCGCATCTGCTCCATCTGCGGCGCGTACTTGCCGTACTCACCGGAACTGGGCTCCGCCACGGACGCGGGCAGCGCCCTTGGCATCTGTGCCGACTCCCCCTGTACCAGAGCGTCCTTGGCCGGTGGTGGGTTGAGCACATCGCGCATGCTGTAACCCTCCGCCCACAGTTTGCCGTATTGTGACGCGAGGCCGATGCCCCAAGCGATTGCTGGGAAGAGAAACCACGGCTGATCGATTCCGGTCGTCACAACGTTCAGCAGCAGCAGACCACCATTCACCGATACGTACGAAGCAAAGTTCGAGCGGAACTTCCGAATGATGCTTGGCTCGGACGCAGCGTCGTCGGCTTTCTTCGCTGGCTCCCGACGGGGTCTCCGGGCCGGATGACGCGGCCGCTCCCGGTCACCATGCCTCTGTCGCTCGTCCCACCAATCGCCCCAGTCCCGTGGCTGACGGCCACTCGGTCTGCGAGCAGGGGGGCCCGCACGCGAGCTACTCGGCCGCCGCTTGGGTGCTGACGAACGAGGCCGGTACGGGGCCGAAGAGCGACTCTCGAGGGCCCTACGCAGTGCGTC
>JAUVRV010000044.1 GCA_030597435.1 Gemmatimonadales bacterium
CTTGCATGGTGATAGACTCGTGCATCAACTGACATTGCCCTGTACACGAATGCCCGATGCAGCTCGTTGCGGTATCCCAGCATCCCGCCCGTGGCGCGCACAATTGCCCTGTCGATCAACTCGAGTACTGAGCGGTCAATGCAGGTGCCGTCAACACCCAGCAGGCTCTCCAGCTCCTTGGCAGTGATTGACCGTCCCGCTACTGCGAGGAGGTTCAGTAGTTGCTTGCTATTGTCGGACAACCCCTGATACTGCCTGTCGTACGCTCGGCGCATCGTCTTCGGGGGATACCACTCGGCTGTCCCTCCCGGGCCACCGAGTTCAACCGCGACAAGCGAATCACCTGCATTGTTCTGCCAATCGGAGAGGAGCATCTCCGCCAGGTATGGATTACCCTGTGACAATCGCACGATTTCGGAACAGACGTTGTCGGCAGTGTCTTTTGAGCTCTTGCATAGAGCCTTCACCAGATCGCGTGTCGTGTCTCCACTAAGAGGCGGCAATCCGAACTCGTCATGCCAGTCCACAACCCCCGCTGCTTCCGTTCTCATGGGATGACGCGCGTACTCATTGCTCCGTATTGTGGCGAAGAGCAGTACCGGCCACTTGGCAAGCCCTTTTGCTAGGACATGAATCACGTCACGGCTAGCAGAATCCATGTATTGGATGTCGTCGAACGCAAGCAGCAACGCACCGCCGTCAGCTACGACTCGGAGTATCTGGAGAATGGCTTCGGCCGTCCTCAGCCGAACTACTTCTGCAGGTGCCGGTTGGGGCTCGGGGATGCCGGGGTAGACGGTCCTGAGACCAGGTGTAACGTGACTTGCCTCGGCCAGCCAACGTGGATCGGTGCCCCCAGCAGCAGGATCACCGGCGAGTTGATGGGTCAGATCGGAGACGACTGAGAAAGGGATGTTCTGACCGATTTCCTGACAGCTGATGAGATACGCGGGCCATGTCCTCGATGCCAAGGTGGTGGTGAACCGACGGATCAACGTACTCTTGCCAATGCCCCCTGGACCGGACACGAGACAGGTGACCAGCTTACCTTCTCGGGCACGGGACCAAAGAGCCTCGAGTCGGGAGAGTTCCGACTGTCTTCCGATGAACACTTCAGGCCGTGAGGATCCGACGGCCGCTGTCTCGAAGTTGGACTCGCCGCCCATGATCTTGAACGTTCCTTGCTCCAGACGCTTGAGGAGTATCTTCAGGTCATGCGGGGGATCCCGTTCCAACGCCTGATGCGTGTGGGCAATGTGTTGCCGAACGAACCGCATAGCACCAACTGTGTCTCCTTTGGCCAGCAGCCGCTCAGCTAGCGAGAGCGCGGCTATGTCGTTGAGTGGATCGACAGCGTATAAGAGAGTCGCCAGATCATATACGGTGTCCAGATCGCCTTTGCTGCGTGCCTTGTTCAGATCACCAAGCAGGCGCACACGCATATCAGATAGGCACTGTTCACGGACAGTGTCGACCCAGTGTGCCCACGAGGTACCCGCGCACCCGTCCAATCCAGCGAGCGGCCTACGCAGGTCAGCAGCATGGCAGGTCATCGGAGCCATCGAGTCGAGATCCGTGGTCAGATCGCTCGTTAGCTGTATCCCCTGGTCGAATCGACCGATAACCTCTGTGCCCAGCGTGTTCCTTATCATCGTACACGCCTGGGAGAGCGAATGACTCCCTTTCGGGACGGGGACGTCAGGCCAGAGTAGATCGATCAGTCTGCCCCGCGACACGGGGCGGAAGCGAGCCTCGAGTGATAGCACTACCAGCAAGGCAAGGTGCTTGCGTTTGAGACTGACCGGTTCTCCCGTCGGATCGACGAGTTGCGTGACGCCGAATAACCTAAGATGGTACATGGTGGAGACCTCTCTCATCGGGGCAACCGAGAATCTAACGAACCACTATCAACTAAATTTCAACTCGTTGTACGACTTGGGGTTAGGTGCCGTGTCGTGCGCATGGGTTCCAGGGACTCTGGATACCAGCACTGTGGGACCGGCGGAAGAGGGCCGGCGATGATTGGGCCTTGCTGAGGCGCCACCAAAACCGCAGCTTCCATCCACCTGAAGACCGAATTTCTCATTCCCTCGAGCGACGTGGAGCACAAGTTACGGCCGCCAGGGCCACAACGTTCCACGTCGCTCACGCGTAAGAGGAGGAGTCACCATGGGCACATCGCGTAGAGAGTTCCTCCAGTTTGCCGCCGCCGGTACCGCCGTTGGCCTCGGCGTCCACAGCGACCGCCTGTTCGGATCCACCCCACAACAGGACCGGTCGCTACGCATCCTGGTCCTCGGTGGCACGGGATTCATCGGCCCACACATGGTGCGATACGCGATCGCGCGCGGACACACGGTTACGATATTCAACCGCGGCAAAACAAACACGCATCTGTTTCCCAGTGTCGAGAAGCTCGTTGGCGACCGGAACGACGATCTCGAGTCTCTGGAAGGCCGTACCTGGGATGCCGTCATCGACAATTCGGCCAGCAACCCACGATGGGTACGGCTCTCAGCGCAACTCCTGAAAGACTCCGTCGATACCTACCTGTTCACCTCCACGCGATCGGTCTACTCCGATTTGAGTAAGGTAGGGTTGACCGAAGAAACCGGGCCGGTCCACGAGGTGGACCGTGCACTCGTCGACGGGGATGAACGTATTCCTTATGGACCCGCCAAGGTGCTGTGCGAAATGGAGGCAAACGACGCGCTGCCCGGTAGGACCTTGATCGTGCGGCCCGGCCTCATAGTGGGACCCGGCGACACCACTGACAGATTCACCTACTGGCCGGCCCGCATCGACCGCGGCGGTGAGATCCTCGCTCCCGGCGACCTGGGGAATCCGGTGATGTTCATCGACGTGCGGGATCTGGCCGAGTGGTACGTGCACCTGCTGGAGCAAGGTGCATTAGGTGTGCTCAATGCACTCGGTCCAGAGTCTCCCCTCTCGTTCGCCGAGCTGCTGTATGGCATTCGCGCCGTCACCTCGACTCCGCTCTCTTTCACCTGGGTCGATACCGACTTCCTGCTGGAGCGTGAGGTCAGACCGTATGCCCATATGCCGCTCTGGGTACCGGCGCGGGGCGAAAGTGCCGGCTTCCAGCGGTTCGACCTGTCGAAGCCGCTGGCGATGGGAATCAAGTACAGACCGCTAGCCGTGACCGCAAAGGACACGCTGGACTACCACAAGTCGCGGCCGCCGGAACGTCAGGCCGAGTTACGTGCCGGAATCTCGGCCGAGCGAGAGGCGGAGTTGCTCGCAGCGTGGCACGCCGCTGCGAAATGAGTCAACTCTAGGGAAAGTGAGTAGGCCATACTGATGCATCCGCCTCAGGTATGGCTGGAGCAACGGGGAGAACAACAATGACGGACTGGGTCGCACGCACACTGAATTTCAAACGCGGAGAGCTTTCCTTAGGAGTTCTCGCGGGGCTTTTCTATTTCTGTGTGCTATGCGGCTATTTCTTCCTGCGCCCGGTCCGCGAGGCCATGGGGGTATCGGGAGGCATGGGCCAGCTTCGCTGGCTATTCGTGATGACGTCCCTCGCTTCCCTGATTCTCGTTCTCCTTTTTGGCGGTGTCGTCAGTCGCCTGGACCGACGCCGCTTCATACCCGTTGGCTACCTGTTCGTCATTGTCTGTCTTATGGGTTTCTCGAGTCTGTTGATCGTAGATGCCCGGGCTGGAGGCGGTCTGATCGGGACCGACGCGGAGACGGGTCTTGCTCGCGGCGTGGGCTACACGTTTTACGCTTGGCTCAGCGCGATCAACCTCTTCGTGAACAGCCTCTTCTGGGCGTTCATGGTGGACATTTTCAATGTCGACCAAGGCAAGCGCATGTTCGCTTTCGTTGGTATCGGCGGCACCCTCGGAGCGTTGGTCGGCGGCTGGGCCACGAACGTCATCAGTGGGATGACGGAGTCGGTCTATCTACCGGTGGGTTTGATGTTGACCGGCGCTGGATTTTTTGCGGCGGCCATAGCGGTCATGCTGACGCTCGATCGCGTGGCGGTTGATTCAGAACATTCCCGTCTCACCAAGGACAGTACCGCACCATCTGCACGCGTCGGAGAACGCATGGGCGGGAGTTTCTGGGATGGCGCAACCGCCGTGGCAACGTCCCCGTATCTGCTCGGCATAGCGATGTTCATCGTCTTCATGGCCATTTCCAACACGCTGATCTATTTCACCCAGGCCAATATCATCCTGGATAACACGGATACCTTCAGTCAGCGAGTGGGAAGCTTCGCCCAGTTCGACGCTCTTGCCCAGGGCGCGACGCTGATCACCCAGATTTTCATTACGACACGTGTAATCAAACGCCTGGGCGTCGGTTGGACGCTCGCCATCTTGCCGCTGGTGACGGTTGCAGGTTTTGCGGTGCTGGCCATCTGGCCGGTGTACGGTGTGATGGCGCTGTTTCAGGCGCTGCACCGGGCGACGCGTTACGCCATGTCGCGTCCTGCCAGAGAGACCCTGTTCAGCGTGGTGCCCCCGGCCGACAAATACAAGGCGAAGCCGCTCATCGACGTCTTTCTTTACCGCGGCGGAGACGTTGCGGGTGCCGGCATTCAAGGCGCGTTGAGTGCCCTAGGGACGATGACATTGATGGCAGCGGTCACCGTACCCTTCGCGGCGGTCTGGTGCGCACTCTCGGTCGGCTTGGGCAGGGCGCAGCAGCGCAGGGACCCGGCGGAGCAGGGGGCTGCCGTGGAGGGTTAGAGCCGCGAGGGTTCGCTTGATGCTCTCACGTGTGTTTACCCGTGACTCTCGTGCCACGCAGCTAGAACCCGCTTTTCTTTTTCGGGATCCAACCCGGCCCGCGGCTCTGCCGTGCGTTCCTCCGGCAGTGTCTGCCACCAGTCGAGGGTGTCTTTTGCAGTCAGCGCCAAGGGCCGGAACCTGAGTCCGGCGGCGACCCCGCGACTGTTGTCGAAGCTCGAGAAACCGGCCATCTCGCCCCGCGGCGGCACCCAGGATGTCATCTCCGACCAGGCTCGAACCTCATGTTCGCTCAGGAAATCAGCGTCCACCCAGGTGAACGAGATCTCGAGGTTGCTGGTCACCGCCCGGATGCCGTACAGCAGTTCGGCCATGGTGAGTTCCGAGAGTGGTCCCACTGCACTGTAGGTGCCCAGCTTGCGTTGCTCGATCAGGTGGATCTGGAATTCGGCCAGGTCGCGCGCGTCGATGTGCTGGGTCGGGTCGCCCGGTGTGCCCGGCCCCATCACCTCGCCGCCGCGAGCGATCCTGACCGGCCAGTAGGTCCAGCGGTCGGAACGGTCACCGGGACCGACGATCAGACCCGGTCGCACGATGATCGCGCCGTTGGGGAATGCCTTGCGCGTTTCCTCTTCACACAACGCCTTCAACCCGCCGTACGTCGCGCCGGTTATTTCCTCGACCGTGGGATCTTCGAGTTGTGCAACCGGATCGTCCTCGTTGATCCCGATCTTGCTGTTGTCAGAGTGGACGGAGAGTGAAGATGTGAACAGATAGACCGCAGCGGTGTTTTTCGTCAGCTCGGCGGTCTGGCGGGTCCAGCGAGGAATGGATGACGAGTTATCGATCACGGCATCCCATTCACCGCCCTCCAATGCCGCGAGGTCATTGTCGCGATCGCCTACCAGTTGCGTTACCTTGGCGAGAAGCTCTTGGTTGACCGTTGGCTGTGTCTTGCCGCGATTGAAGATTGTTACGTCATGACCTCTGGCAAGGGCGTACTCGATCTGAAACGGGCCCGTGAAAGCCGTACCGCCCAGGATCAGAATCCGCAGCGACTCCTGCGCCCGCGGGATGCTCGGCGCTTTCTTGGACACTCGCTCTTGGGCCAGCGCCTCACCACCCAACAACCCCGTACTGAGCGCACCACCTGCGGCTGCTGCAGCCCGGACGAACTCTCTCCTGGTACTCTTCATCGGTCCCGTTCCTTGAGCCTGGTTAGTTGACGTCGCCGCTGAAAAAGCTACTCTTGCTGCCACGAGTCCGCCAACTTCGAGGCCGAGACTCTCGATCGACCGAGCTACGACTCCGTCAACACCGCCCAGAAGGCGAAATGACCGTACCAAGCACAACTGAAATGCCGCTCAGTGGCTACCGGATACTCGATCTCTCGCGCATTCTCGCTGGTCCCTACTGCACGATGATCCTGGGCGACCAGGGCGCCGAGGTCATCAAGGTCGAACGGCCGGGCACCGGGGATGACACCCGCACCTGGGGACCGCCCTTCGCGGGCGGCGAGAGCGCCTACTATCTCTGCGCCAACCGCAACAAGAAGTCGATCGTGATCGACCTGAAACGACCCTCCGGTGTAGCGGTCGTGAAAGCGCTGGCAAGAGCATCCGACGTACTGGTCGAGAACTTCACGCCAGGCTTGATGCAGCGATTCGGTCTGGACTACGAGTCGTTGCGTGAACTCAATCCCGGTCTGGTCTATGCCTCGATCACGGCGTACGGGCAGGACGGTCCCTATCGCGATCGGCCGGGTTACGACATGGTGCTTTCAGCCGTGGGTGGGCTGATGTACATCACGGGCGAAGCGAACGGCAATCCATGCAAGGTGGGTGTTGCGATAACGGACGTGCTGACCGGAGTCTACGCGTCCGGCGCAATCACCGCGGCGCTGCTGTGGCGCGAGCGGTCAGGCAAGGGGCAGTACCTCGACATCAGTCTACTCGACGCTCAGGTCTCCGCACTGGCCAACATCGGCAGCAACTATCTGGTAGCGGGCCTGGAGGCCACACGCCGGGGCACCGCTCACGAGTCGATCGTTCCCTACCAGGTGTTCCCGACCAAGGACAGGCCTATTGCGTTAGCCGTGGCCAACCAGAAACTGTGGCTGAACTTTTGTGAACTCACCGGCAAGCAGGAATGGCTCGAAGATGCGCGGTTCGAGTCCAACCCGAAGCGCGTCGAGCATCGTGACATACTGCTACCGTTGGTCGCGGAGTTGATGACCACGAGGACTTGTGACGAGTGGATGGATCTGTTCCTCGAGGCGGCGATACCGTGTGGTCCGGTGAACGACATGGAACATCTTTTCACAGACCCGCAAGTGATTCACCGTGACATGATCGCGGAGGTACCGCACCCGACCATCGGCACGCTGCGAATGGGCGGGATACCGATCAAGTACTCGGAGACACCCGGGTCGGTCCGCATGCCTCCGCCACTGCTGGGTGAGCACACGGATGTGGTTCTGTCCGAGGTGTTGGATTATCCGGAGGCCAGGATCGCCGAACTGAAGCAGCAGGGTGCGATAGCTTAGCATGACGGGAGCGGCATGGCGGAACACGGTGCCGGGGACCAGGTCCGCGCGGTCGACAGGTGTCCGGTTCGCAACTGTAATTGGCCTCGGCGTGGCCATCTGGTTCATGCCTGCCCCGGAGGGTGTGACCCCTCAGGCGTGGCACCTGTTTGCGATCTTCGTCGCCACCATAGTCGGGATAATGTTGGAGCCGCTACCAATGGGGGCGATCGCTGTTTGCGGAATCGCCGCTGTCACGCTGTCCGGGACGCTGCCACTGAACGATGCGTTGAGCGGCTTCAGCCACAGTGTCATCTGGCTCGTAATGGCCGCGTTTTTCATCTCGCGCTGCTTCATCAAGACAGGCCTCGGAGCCAGGATTGCCTACTCGTTCGTTCGGTTCTTGGGAAAGAATACTCTCGGGTTGGGTTACAGCATGGCTGCCGCGGAGTTGGTTCTCGCACCGGTCATTCCCAGCAACACGGCTCGGTCGGGTGCGGTGATGTATCCCATTGTGCGTTCGATTGCCGAAGCATTCAGTAGTCGGCCGGGTGACGGCACCGAGCGCCGTATCGGTGCGTTTCTGGTGCAGAACTCCTTCCATGTAAACCTCATTACCAGTGCGATGTTCTTGACCGCAATGGCAGGCAACCCATTGGCGGCTCAGTTCGCGGCGGCTCAGGGTGTGAATATCACGTGGGCAAACTGGGCCACAGCGGCAATAGTGCCCGGCCTCGTGAGCTTGCTTGTTGTGCCATTCGTTCTGTACAAGCTGTATCCGCCGGAGATCACGCACACCCCGAGTGCGCCTGAGATGGCCCGATCGAGGTTGGCCGAGATGGGGCCGATGAAGCGCAGTGAGAAGATCTTATTCGGCACGTTCGTGATGCTGTTGTTGATGTGGATCTTTGGCGGGCAACTGAGTGTGAGTAGCACCGTCACTGCGCTGTTCGGTTGGGGCATCTTGTTGGTCACCCGTGTGCTGAGCTGGGAAGACGTGCTGAACGAGAGAGCGGCGTGGAACGTGTTCATCTGGCTCTCCACGCTGATAATGATGGGCACCTACATGAGCACTCTCGGCATGGTGGGCTGGTTCAGTGATTCGATAGGTGATCTCTTCGGCAACGTGGGTTGGCTGCCGGCGTTCGTTGCGCTCAGCCTGATCTACTTCTACAGTCACTATTTCTTTGCCGGCAACACCGCGCATATCAGTTCGATGTATGCAGCGTTCCTTGCGGTTGCGCTGTTGGTGGGCACACCGCCCCTACTGGCAGCTCTCGTGCTCGCGTTCTTCAGCAACTTGTTCAGCAGCATGACGCATTACAGTACCGGGCCTGCACCCGTTTGGTTCGGAGCCGGTTACCTCAAACTGGGCCAATGGTGGAAGCAGGGGGCGGTGATCAGTGCTGTGAACATCGCAATCTGGTTCGGGATCGGTGGCGTGTGGTGGAAGGTCCTAGGGCTGTGGTAAAGGCGATCTGACCGCTCACTCCGTCGTAAACGCCACCCTCGGATCTATCCGCGTCGCTCGACGCGCGGGCAGGTAGTTAGCCGTCAGAGCAACCCCGGTGATGACCAGGGTAGCCAGCCCGTAGGTGGCCAGATCGGTCGGCCTGATTTCATACAACAAACTGGTCAGGAATCGGGAAAGTGCGAAGGCGGCGACCAGACCCAGTACAGTACCCGAGATGATTATGCGTGCTCCCCGGGACAACACCATGCCCACGATCGCTCCTGGACCTGCCCCCAATGCCATGCGGACACCGATTTCCCTGGTACGGCTCGTTACTGAATAGACAGTGATACCGTAGATGCCCAGTGCTGCTAATCCCAACGCCGCCGCCGCAAACATCGACAGGAGCAACATGTTGAGCCGTGGGCCTGAAAGTGCAGTTCCCTCCAACGCATCTTGCATTGTCGCGATGAGTGGGACCGGCACCCCGTCATCGACGGACCAAATGGCGCTACGTACTGCACCGGCAACATTGGTTGGATCTGCCACCGTCTGAATCACCAGAGTCATGGTGGGCCAGGGCACGGTACCGTGGGACACATACACGGTCGGTCCCTGTTCCTCGGGATATGTCACGTCCCGCATGTTGCCCACAACACCCACAACGTTCATTGCTGTGCCTGTGGGTGAATTCCACATGATTCGCTTTCCGACAGCGTCACCACTTGGCCAGAGTATGGCTGCCAGTGACTGATTGATTACGACCGTTACGTTGGCTTCCGCATCTCCTTCCACGAAGGGCGAGTTCTCGGAGCTGGCTTCACGCTGGTCGAAGAAGCGGCCCGCAATCAGAGTCAGGCCCAAGGCGTCGAAGAACCCGGGTGTCACTGCCCGCCACTGGATGGATACCATATCATTCTGCTCGGCAACGTTGCCTTCGGCACCGACGAAGTTGGCGGGGCGTATCCCGGTCAGGGGGCTGACCATCGAAGCACCGGCGGCGGTCACTCCCGGCACCGCCTCCACCTCAGTCAGCAAGTCGCGATACAGAATGGCAACCTCACGGGACAATTCCGGGTAGGCGTCTGCCGGAGGAGTGAGTTCCACCAGTAGTACGCGATCGGTTACGATACCTGGATCCACGCGAAGCAGGTGCAAGAAGCTGTTGGTGAGAAGCCCGGCACCGACAAGCAACATCACTGCCAGCGCGAGCTGAGCAACCACCAGGCCATCACGTGTACGCCGTGCTCGTCCCACCACCATCTGACCGCCCTCTCTCATCACTGCACCCAGATCGCGGCTCGACACTTGGAGGGCCGGTGCTATCCCGCAGATGAGGCCCACGACTAGTGTCACCAGAATGGTCGCACCGAGAACGGTACCGTCGATCGTCACCGCGTCGAGCCGCGGCAGAGGGCTCGTCTCGAGTTGCTGGATCACCGGGATAGCCCAGACGGCGGCGAGGAGCCCAACGCCGGCTCCAAGTACAGCCAAGGTGAAGCTTTCTACCACCAGTTGACCGGCGATCCGCGAACGATTGGCACCCAAGCTGGCACGTAAAGCGATTTCGCGTTGCCGGGTCGTGGCCCGCGCTAAGAGCAAGTTGGAGACACCGGCGCAACTGAGCAGCAATAGCAGGCCGACCGCAAACAACAGGACGGCAGCGACCCTGGTAGCACGCTCGCCGATCAGCCACTCGCGGAACGTCACGAGCGACACCCCCCACCCGGCATTGGACTGCGGATACACTGATCCCAAATGATCGGCGAGGCGCGCTACGTCTTCCCGTGCCTGCGTGAGTGACACGCCGGGCTGCAGTCGCCCAAATGCTTCCAGCCTGTGTTCGGCGCGCTCTGAAGCAGGATCGGGCACGATCGGGATCCAAACGTCAACGGCGATAGGAGACCGCAATGTCTCGGACATCACCCCGACTATAACCCGCGATGTGCCGTCGAGATTCAACTTCGCGCCAATGACGTCGGGATCTCGTCCGAAGCGGCTGTCCCACAAGCCATGGCTGATGATTGTTACCCGCGATTCGTGGCCCAACTCGAAGTCGGCCGGCGAAAATGTGACACCCAACGATGGATCGGTTCCCAGCATCCCGAACAGACCTCTGGTAGTACCCATGCCAGAGATGCGCTGCGGCTCTCCGTCGCCTATCAGAGTCATCGAGCGATAGGCCACGGCGACGAGATGACTGAACGACTGACTCGATTCGTGGAGGTCCAGGAAGTTGGGCTCCGAGATCGAGAACAAATTGCCATGTGGTGAGATCTCGCGGACACGTACGAGTTGCTCGGACTGCGGAAACGGTAGGGAACGTAGCACGACCGCGTTGAAGACACTGAAGATCACGGTCGTGGCACCGATGCCCAGTCCCAGCGTCAGAACCACCAGGACAGTGAACCCCATGTTCCTTGCCATCTGCCGCAACGTAAAACGCAGGTCCGTGACAACAGCCGAGATCTGAATGATTGCCTCC
>JAUVRV010000101.1 GCA_030597435.1 Gemmatimonadales bacterium
CCGGCGTCGGCGGCGGCGCAGTTGAGGCCGCTGGAACAATAGCTTGCGGTGTCGGCGGTTGAACGGGGGATGGCGGTGGTGTCGCCGGTACCTGTGGCGGCGGCGGTACCTCTGGCTGTGAATCCTGTGGCCCCTTCCACCGAACCCGCGGTTGCTCGTCAGAATCCGGTTCGGTCGGCTTATCGCCGCGCCAGCGTATGACTGGTTGCCGAGAAGCTGGAGGCTGCTGCTGGGCGGGCGGGGGTTCAGTGGCAGGCGGCTCCTGTCCGTCCACCACTCCAGCTGTCTCGACAGACGGCCTGAAGGGCTGGGTGGCTTCGCTGTTCGGTGACTCATCCGGAGGCACTCCTGCCCGGGCAGCGGCCTCACTACCCGCCGGCGGCGTACTCTCGTCCACGGTCGGCTGGAACATCTGGGTGAACTCCCCGGGCTCCGCGGCGACCGGTTCACCCGTTGCCTCCGCAGACACCGGCTGCACGGGTGGCGGCTCAACTCCGGTGTCAGATGGAACACAGGTGGCCTCATCCAGTCTCGCGGTCGAGTCGGATCCAAACATCTGCGTGAATTCACCCGGTTGCCCCGCATCCGGCCCGCTCGCAGCTGCTGGGGTCTGGGGTTCTTCTTCAGGCGGCGGTTCCCCGGCGTGGTTGCCCGGGATCGCGACCGCTTCGTCCAGTCTGGACGCGGCCTCAGGACTGAACATCTGGGTGAACTCCCCTGGCTCACCGGAAGTCTGCGAGGGCTCTACGGGAGTCTGGAGTTGTACCGTCTCGGCAGATGGGGACGCCGTTGCGCGGTTGGCGCCGGCACCTCCCGGCGTGCCCGACTCTCTTCGCAACCACTCGTCGAAATTCTCGAATTGCGTGAGGAACTGGGTGACGATAACGATCGAACTGTCTATGTCGATCATCTCTATCACCCGATCACGGGCTGGTTGTGGCAACGTGTCAATCTGCGACACCCGGCCCTGATTATCCTCCGTGGAACCGAGTCCCAGGAAATGGACCATCACGATCTGACCGTCGCTGCCCTGTGCTTGGTACGTCCGAACACCCACCTCGGTCACACACTTCAGCAGCTCGTATTTGGCGTCGAACTCGTCACCGGTGATTTGGACGAACACGTCTCATCGCCCTCCCGTTGGCACCGAGGTGGGTACTGCACCGGCCCGCAAGTGAAGGTCCGGTCACCACTTCGGCCAGCGTACCCGCAGTTGATCCCAGCGATATAGCCCTACATTATATACTAGTTGACCACACCCATGCCGAGCAAATTACGCGCCCGGCAAAGCTGGGATGTGCGCTTGGTATCAACGTGATCGCTATTGAGTTAGGGTTCTTGTTTCTCATCACCCTCGCACCGGTTGGCATTGGCAACTTATGAGACCTCTGTCACGAGTGGTCTGGAGCGAAGGAATGCACCTCGCTCAGCACCATTTCCAAACGCAGAGCCGGTATTTCGAAAGCTCTGTCCACTTCGCGCTATCGCATCTGTTCTTCAGATCCTATGGTCTGGCCGGGATAGAACTCGATGCGGAGGCCCTGAGCAACGGGACCGTATCGCTACTCCACGCGCGCGGCGTGATGCCCGATGGTCTCACTTTCAACTTCCCCGAAAGCGACCCGCTGCCCGCCGCACGCGAGATCCGTGACCTGTTCTCTCCGACTCAGGCAAGCCACCTGGTCCTTTTGACGATACCCCCCTACCGCCACGGCCGAGCGAACTGCCGGTTCGACGAAGTGACGGACTCGTCCGACCTCAGGTATCTGTCCGAGACAAGTGAGGTTGTCGACGAGACGACGGGACAAGACAAGAAACCGGTTGAGATCGGCCGCAAGAACTACCGATTGGCGCTGGACGCCGAGAACACTGACGACCTCGTGGCATTGCCTTTGGCTTGCGTGAAGCGTGATCGGGCAGGCCACTTCATTTACGATCCGGAGTATATCCCGCCAAGCTTGCAGGTTGGGGCATCACAGCGTTTGGTCCAGCTGTTGAGTCGCTTGATCGACATGCTGGACTCGAAGAGCGACACCCTCGCCGCCAAGCGGAAAGCGGACCACCAGGATCTGGCCGAATACGCAGCGCACGAGGTGGCCAGCTTCTGGCTGTCTCACACGATCCAATCCAGTCTCGGACCCCTGCGGCACCACTTGGATACTCGCAGGTCGCGACCGGAACAGCTATTCATGGAACTCTCGCGACTGGCTGGCGCACTGTGCACGTTCTCACTGAGCGCTCAGGCCCGTGATTTGCCCCAGTACGATCACGACAATCTGGCAGACTGCTTCAGTGCGCTCGATCGCCATATTCGGGAGCATCTGGACGTCATCATCCCGACCAATCTCGTCTCCATTCCGTTGGAGCGTACCAAGGAATACTTGTTCATGGGACGCATCGTTGACCAGCGATGCTTCGGAAAATCACATTGGCTTCTGGGAGTTCGTTCCAGCATCGGCGACGCAGCGCTCATAAGCCAGGTACCGCGCTTGGTCAAGATATGCTCCGGCAAGCACATTCAGAGATTGGTGAAGGAAGGAATCGCAGGCCTCAACCTCGATCACTTACCCGCTCCACCGGCCGCCGTGTCACCGAGAATCGGCAGTCAGTACTTCAGTATCGCTCAAGCGGGCCCCTGCTGGAAAGCGATGAACCAGACGAGTGAGGTAGGTCTCTACGTCCCAGAAGCAATTCGCGATGCTGAGTTGGAGTTATTGATAGTGCTCGAAAGCTGACGACATTGCGCCCGAGTCGATGTCGTCCCGGCACAACCGGGTCCCTCAAACCATCGGAAACCGTATGACAAGCGTTAGTACCGGGTATCGTCGCGGACAACTGGCCCTCAAGCTGCAGGAGGCAATGACCGCAGCGGTTCGGCTGCGCTCCAACCGACAGGTTGCAGCAGATGCGGGAGCCTTCCGGACACACATCAAGCACTTGCTCGGCGTTGCAGATCAGGAGGCGCGCCAACTGGGCTACGAGGGGAATGACATCAAGCTCGCGATCTACGCGTACGTGGTTTTTCTCGATGAATCCGTCTTGAACTCACCGCAACCCATGTTCACAGATTGGCCCCGAAGACCCTTACAGGAGGAGATCTTTGGCGGACACATGGGAGGGGAGATCTTCTTCGACAACTTGAAGGAACTGCTGGGCCGGCAGGATTCGGACGACCTCGCTGACTTACTGGAGGTGTATCAGCTCTGCTTGCTGCTGGGTTTTCACGGACGCTATGGGATGGATCGTGAGAGCGAATTGAGAGGCCTGACCTCGCCGATTGCGGACAAGAGCCAGCGGATCCGAGGAGCGTATGGAGAGCTTTCTCCCCATTGGGCTCCGCCGACAGACGAGAAACCACCCAGCTACCGTGACCCATGGATCCGCCGCCTGGGCATCTCGGCGATAGTAGCATTTACGGTTGCTTGTGCCTTGTATGTGATATTCGACTTCTCGCTCCGCTCAGGAGCCACGGAGCTACGGTTGCTCGCGGCTCAACTCTTACGCTGACCCGGCAACATTTCCGGTGATTGAACCATGATGCGAAATCCCAAGATCTGGATCCTTGGCAGTCTCGGACTGCTAGGGTACATGGCTCTGACGTGGAAGCTGGGGAGTCTGTTGAACCTCCGCGGGACGGATCTGTTCGTTCTCCGGTTTGGCTTGTGGCTACTCGGGCTCATCGCCGCAACGTTGATCATCTGGTATCTGGTGAAGACCGCCAAACGGAGAAAAGGCGCTGCCGTCCAACATCCGCCGGGCGATGACATCGACCGTGCGTTCACAGCGGCAAAAGAGCGACTGACTCAGGCGCGAGTAACCGGACGCAAGTCGCTGTCCAGCCTTCCCATGGTCATCATACTGGGACCGGAGGGCAGCACAAAAACCACCACGATGATCCGTTCCGGCGTTGCGGCCGATCTGCTCGCCGGAGAAATCCATCGGGGAGACCAGGTTGCACCCACCGACAACGTCAACCTGTGGTACTCACGTGGGACGGTCTTCGTGGAGGCGGGCGGCAAACTGCTAGACAACGATGGCAAGTGGGAACGATTTGTGAAGCACATCCGGCAACCGCGACTGGCAGCCGTGTTCGCCGGTCGTTCGCAGGCTCCCAGGGTTGCTGTAGTCTGCATCAGCTGCGAGGAACTCGAATCCATGAGAGGGTTGACGGGTTCGCCACACGCTGGCGCTCCTCAGGCGTTCCCACCGGCCATCAGACGACTACGCGATCGATTGGCCAAGCTCTCACAGGCACTCGGCGTGCGGTTGCCTGTGTATGTGATGTTCACGAAGTCAGACCGGATTCCCTACTTCGCCGAGTTCACCAGAAACCTGACCGAACTCGAGGTAAACGAGGTACTTGGTTGCACACTCCGGACGGCGCCGCCGACTTCAACCGGCCTCTACGCAGATCGGGAATACCAGCGGATTAGCGACGCGTACGGTTGGCTCTTTAACTCACTCGCACAAAAACGTCTGCAATTCCTCCCTCGCGAGACGGATCTGGGACGAGCGGGCGGGGCCTATGAATTCCCCCGTGAGCTGAACAAGCTGATACCCGTGGTCACCCAGTGCCTCATTGAGATCTGCCGGCCCAGCGAACTGCACATCAGCCCGTACCTGCGTGGGTTCTACTTCTCGGGTGTGCGAGCGGTAATGGTCGGAGAAGAGGCGCCGGCGTCGGCTCAAGCAGCACCAAGCGTAGATCGAATCGCAGCGACTCAGGTCTTCGATTACCAACGACAGAGGCAAGCGGCGCAGGCAGCTGCACCTGCCACGATGAAGCGGGTTCCGCAATGGCTTTTCATTGAGCGCCTATTCCGCGACGTGGTTCTCAATGACAGAGTTGCCATGGGCGCAACCAAGAGTGGTGTGGGGCTCAATCAGTTGCGCCGTTTGGCCCTCGCGTCTGCCACCGGGCTCTCAATATTGCTCGCTCTGGGCTTCATTGTGTCCTTTTTCGGTAACCGGCGACTCGAATCGCGGACGCTCAACGCCGCGCGGAGCCTTGTAGGTGTGGTCTCCAGTGAGCCCGAGCTACCTCCGCTGGAAACCTTCGAAGGACTCGAAGCGGTACGCACACAAGTGGAGCGGCTTGGGAAGTACGAACGAAATGGGCCACCGCTCCGGCTGCGCTGGGGTCTCTATTCGGGTTCATCTCTCTACGCCGAAATCCGAGAGATCTACCACAGCAAACTCAATGAACTCGTCTTGGACCCGACGCGATTTTCCCTGCTCAATTCGCTGCGGAGTCTGCCAGACGACCCCAACGAGACCAGCGAGTACGGCAGTACCTACGATTGGCTCAAGGCCTATCTGATGATCACGACCAACCCCGACCGGCTGGAGGAATCATTCCTGGTGCCGGTGGCACTGGAGGGCTGGTTGGACCGTCGTCAGGTGGACGAACAACGGCTCGAGCTAGCGACACGACAGTTCCAGTTCTACAGCACTCAACTATGCCAGGACTATACTTGCGCAGTAGAGGGTGTGGCTGCGGTCGTGGCCCGCACTCGTCGCTTCCTGCGTCAGTTTGCCGGCACGGAGCGTATCTATCAGCTCATGATATCACAGGCGTCGGCAAGCAGCCCGTCGCTGCAGTTCAACCAAGTGTTCCCCGGCTCCGCGCGCGTGCTGGTCAACCCTTATCAGATCCCGGGAGCGTTCACCGATCCTGGCTGGCAGCACATGCAAGAGTCGTTCGGGAAGATCGATGAGTTCTTCCGATCGGAGGATTGGGTAATCGGCGAACAGGCTGCGATGCAGCAGGATCAGCTGAGACTCGCCCAAGACCTGCGGGCGATGTACATATCCGAGTACGTAGACCATTGGCGCCAGTACCTATCAGCGTCATCCGTGGTGAGATTCGCGAATTCGCGGGATGCGTCACAAAAGCTTGCGCAGCTGAGTGGCAACGAGTCCCCGTTACTCCAGCTCTTTGCGCTGGCCTCACAGAACACCGCAGTAGACTCTCTGACGGTATCAAAGGCGTTTCAGCCATTGCACGTCATTACACCACCGGATATCACCGACAAATACGTCGGCGAGTCCAATCAGGCGTACATGAATGGGCTGGCTGAATTGAGTGCTTCCGTCGAGCAGGTAGCAGCTGCGCGAGGAGATGCCGCCACTGCAGCCTCGAATCAGGCACTGAGCACGGCATCCAACGCGAAGGTAGCAATCACCCAGGTAGCCCAGAACTTCAGCATTGAACCGGAAGCCAGAACCGTCGGAAGCGCGGTTCAGGCTTTGATGCGCGCCCCGATCACCAACGCGGAAGGATTACTTCGCACCCGCGGCACATCGGAGCTGAATCAGCGGGCAAGAACATTCTGCAGGTCGTTTGGACCGCTGACCGCCAACTTCCCGTTCAATCCGAATACGACAACCGAAGCCGACGTGGGCCAGATGAGTCAGATGTTGCAGCCCAACAACAGCGCCTTGTGGACGTTCTACGATGAAGTGATACAGAGCTTCTTGGTCCGTCAAGGGAACGAGTTCGTGGTGCGGCCCGGTGCCTCAGTGAATCCAAGGCGGGAATTCGTCACTTTCTTCAATCGCGCCGCGGCAATCTCGGAGGCCTTGTGGCAAGGGGACATCCAAGAGCCGAGGCTGCAATTCACATTCCGACCTCGACTATCCGATGAGATAACCGACGTCACGTTCAGTGTGGACGGCCAGACCAGGCAATTCACCCGCACGTCATCAGCGACTTGGCGTTACGTGTGGAGGGGTGGGAGCGCCCGTGAAGTACGCCTGACGGCTCACATCAGAGGATCGGATCACAACCTCGTTTTCGAGGGCCCGTGGGCGATCTTCAAGCTGTTCCATAGGGCTACCTGGGAAACCGATGGTGGTCGGTACATCGTGCGGTGGGAGATGCCAACCCAGGGCGATCCGGTTACACTGGAAGCGGAACTCAACCTGGCCGGAGCGCCACCGCTGCTACAACGGGATTATCTAGCCGGTGCAGCTTGCGTGAACAGGATTACTCGGTGAAGTCCGGCCGGCATGTAGCTATCGCGTTTCTTTCAGAGCATATTTACTGATCGAGAGAAAAACCCTCCTTTGATCGGACGAACGATGCAACGTCGGATTCTGCTTCTGGTTTGCGGTGTGGCCCTGGTGGGGAGTGCATGCGGCAAGAGCGTGCCGATGATCGCCCCACTTTCACCCGTTCTCTCCAGTCAACGTGTGTTCTACGATGACCAGACCGGTTTCCCCGATTCGGTCCGTCTCGTGGTGAAGGACCAGTCGGTGTGGGAGTCTGTCTGGAACCAGGCGACTTACAACCAGGCTTCCCCACCACCACTGCCATCCGTGGATTTCACCAGGGAGATGATAATCGTGGTCGGTGCGGGTCGGATGAGTCCGGGCGACCAAATACGGGTGGACAGCATCGGCCCACGGACCGACGACTACTACGTGGTGGTTGTGAAGATCACGGAGGAATGTCAATCGTTTCCGGCCGACGTGTACCCGCTCGAGATAGTGCGCGTCGCGCGCGACGACCGGCCGGTAGTCTTCGAAGTGAAACATGTGCGGGCTCCGGGTTGTACATAAACCGAGCGCCCAACGAAGCGAGAATGAAGCAAGGCCCTGAGAACAATCCAGGGCCTTTTCGTTACTGATGAGGCGGTGCCGGGCGGTTATCTCTGAGACACACGATTGGGCCGGCGTAGACGGTCGAACTCGGGGTTCTTCCTCAACATCTGGTCGTCCACCCACAGGTCGATCAGACTTCTCCTGAAGCGCCACTCCTTGCCGAATTTGGCCGCTGGTATCCGGTTCTCCTGCGCCCATTTGTAGATGGTCTGCGGGCGCAACCGGAGATACTCGGCCACCTCGTCGATCGTGAGGATATCAGACGTATCACGATCAACGTAGGCATCATTCGAATTTCCCGTTCGCGGCGATTCATAGCCGCGACGGATGCGGGGGCTCGGTGGCATCTCTGCCTCGGATCAAGTTGAGTCGCCTCAAATTGCTGAATTGCAACCTCTAAGTCAAGGTTATTGTTGTATTGTGCGGTGTTTATCTTGTTTTCGGCCATTTGATGCGGGAAAATGGTGGGATCGGCCCAGTTTTTCACGTATACGAGCTGTCCTGATATAGACGTTGGGCCGTGGTGGTCCCGGGTTCTTTACTGGGGAGCGTCGGCGAACGGGATCTCGATCTCCGTTCCGTCCTGCGCCACCACAACATCGTAAGACAACGCCGCGGGCCTCGTCTACCCGGATCGA
>JAUVRV010000151.1 GCA_030597435.1 Gemmatimonadales bacterium
CCACCCGGATCCGCGTCGGCGACCGTAAGATCGAAGCCACGCGATCCATATTGGCCGTCGGGTCGCGCGCCTCGTCACCGCTCATGCCGGGCCTCAACGAGGTCGGGGCAATCGACCACGTGGGTCTGTTCCAACTCACCGAGCTACCGCGAAGGATCGTGGTACTGGGAGCAGGTCCTATCGGGATGGAGATGGGCCAGGCCCTCTCACGGTTGGGCGCGGAGGTAACCATACTCGAGCAGGGGCCGCGGATCCTGAGGCGTGACGATGCCGAACTCTCCCAGTTGCTCGAGGGCTACGTAAGGGAAGAGCTGCGCTTGGTATGCAACGCCACAGTGCTGGAGGCACAAGCGGCCAACGGGAACAAGGCGATCGTGTTCGAAGTGAACGGCAAGCAGGAGACACTCGTCTGCGACGAGATCATGGTAGCCGTGGGCCGCAAGCCCAACCTCGAAGAACTCGGACTCGGCGAGGCCGGCGTGGCATTCAACGAGCGTGGTGTGATCGTAGACGCAAAGCTCCGCACGACCGCGCGGAGCATCTGGGCCTGCGGCGATTGCGCGGGCTCGCTGCAGTTCACGCACTTCGCCGAGGCGCAGGCGAGAGTCGCCGCGCGCAACGCGCTGTTTGCCGGGAGCCAAGACTTCGAGGACAGGTCGACTCCATGGGTAACTTTCACCGACCCGGAGTTGGCCCACGTGGGAATGACGGAGGCCGAGGCCGCCCGCATGGGTAAGAGGTTCGAGGTCTATCGTTATCCCTATGAAAGGCTCGATCGCGCCATCTGTGAGGGTGAGACCAGCGGGCTGGCCAAGATCGTCACCACGCCAAGGGGTAAGATCCTCGGCGCTGCCATACTCGGACCGCGTGCAGGCGAAGCAATCACAGAGATCGTCATCGCCATGAGGGCGGGGATCACGATCCAGAAACTCTCGAGTTTCGTCCATCCGTATCCGGTCATGAACCACATCATCCGCCGGCTGGGCGACGAGCGCTTCATGGCCCGGGGAGTCGGCACCCTCAAACAGAAGTTCTTCGGTAGGTACAAGGGCAACACCGACTCGACCCACCGTCGATGAGGCCGTCCATGCCCGAAGAGGGATCCGCCTCTGACAAGATCCACGCGGTTTCGGACTTCACTCACGAACTCATCGAAGACGTTGCTCGTGACCACTACCGACTAGGAGCTTGGTGGGCATTTCTGTCCCGTTCATGGGCTCGCTCGGTAGACGACATGCGCGAGGCCCCAGCCCGTGTCCGGTCGAGCTTGCGCTGGGTAATTGTCGGCGCAGCTATCGGGACCAGCGTGATCATCCTCGCCGTCACATTCCATGCTCCCCGAGTGGCGTTCCTAACCGCCACGCTGTGGCTGCCCTGGTACGCGGGTACGGTAATATTCCTTCTCACTCACCTGGGTATGGTGGACGACAGCAGCGGCAGGCCGCACGCGCGTCTGTTACTGCCCAACGCGTTGAGCTTCCTGCGCCTGGGCCTGGCGCCTCTGGTCATGTGGCCATGCTTGAGCGTTCCAACCCATCCGGCCACGGCGCCCGTGTTCGCGTCCATCTTGATCGTGCTTGCGCTAACCGACTTGCTGGACGGCTCTCTTGCCCGCGGTTCGGGAAGCGAGACACGCATGGGCCGGATGCTCGATCCACTGGCCGACATGGCATTCGCGACCTTTCTCGCGCTCGGCCTGCTCAATGCAAGTGTTCTACCGATTGCGCTATTCGCCTTGATCATGGTCAGGTATCCCGGCGCCCTGGTTGCTGTCGTGGTGCTGTACTTCACTCGCGGTCCCATCCCGCTTCGTCCGACACCCATAGTGAGAGCGACGGCCCTGGCCTCGAACGTCGTTCTGATCGTCGCCGCTCTAACGCTATTGCTCGAACCCACATGGCTGCCAGCGAGATGGATCGATTGGTCCCTGCAGGCTCTTTATGTTGTGCTCGCTGTGAACTTGGCGCACTTGATACATCGGGCGGTTAATTGGCAACACGTCCCACAGGAGGTAGCCGGCTAACATCCGCGTTCATCCGCCCACGTCCGCGTCACTCCGCGGCGAGGCCTTGACGTTCAAGCCCATAACTGAACCTTTGCAGTATGCGGTTCGCTGCTTCGCTATCACTAGCTTCTGCCATTGTCCTGGCCTGTGCGCAATGTCAGGCCTCCGACCAAGGTCACAATGCCACCCCACTCGGCACAACACTGGTCTTGGCTGAAACAACCCTCACCATTCCGCAAGTGGATTACGAATCCGCCATCTACTACAACCGAGACGATCCATATCCACACATCGACCTGTCGCGTGTGAATGAATCCAGCATCGTAGACAAGGAACACGTAGCGCTGGTACTGGAGAACGAGTACATCACACTCACCTTGCTGCCCGAGATGGGTAGAGTGTACTCACTCTACTACAAGCCAACCGGCCACGATGAACTGTGGCGCAACGACACGGTCACCGTGGGCGGTGGTATCAACGATCCCGGATGGTGGATATGGATCGGTGGCGTTGAGTACACACTACCTGGTGACGAACACGGCACCACTTGGTCCACACCATGGGACTGGCAAGTCGTTGCAGACTCACCGGACCGGAAGACCGTCAGACTGGAGGTCCAGGAACTCGGCACCAAGCTGCGGGAAACGATCGAAATCACGCTGTATCCCGGCAGGTCGTACTACGAAGCGAAGATCAGGATAGACAATCCTACCGATCAGACGGTACACTATGCCCACTGGGTGAACCCGCAGTGGACACCGGGCGGTCAGAACGAACTCACCGACAGTACCGAGTTCATCATTCCCACCGACCGCATCTTGATCTCGCCCAAGTGGCAAGCCAACATGGGTCCCAGTCCGCAACCGTGGAGCGGCAACCGGCTACGGTTCATCAAGGGTTGGGATAAGATGGGTGACCTCATGGCCGACGGATTGAAACAAGGATTCTATGGCGCACACTCGCATGATGCCAACGAGGGCGTAGTCCGGATATTCGACAGAGACAAGACGCCGGGAGTGGACGTCTGGACCTACGGCTATCATCCTAACAGGATACCGCTGGGATCCGGCTCTCCTAGTAAAGGATATGTAGAGATGTGGGGCGGTACGAGTAAGCTGTTCCCAGACGAGCGCAGGCCGATCGCGCCCGGCGAGTCATTTGAGTGGACGGAGTGGATGTTCGCCTACCACGGCACCGGTGGGTTGACGTTCGCGGACACGACACTCGCGGTGAACTTCAAGTTGAACGCAGGCACACGCAACACCATCGTAGCGCTTTGCCCCACTGGCAGGTGGCATGGAGTTGCCGAGCTGTACACAGTCTCCGAAGCTTCGGCGGAATCAAACGTGTTACGTGCATGGCAGATCGACGCCAGCCCCACGAATCCTTTCTATCAGATCGCCGAACTGGAAGAAGTACATTTAGAAGAGCTGACCCAACTCAGGCTACGACTCAGCACCGACCGATCCCACTGGCTAACGCTTGCCCCTGAGATCTCAGGGAGCCGTCAATGAAGACTACCTATCTGCTCTCCATCACGTCGCTCGCGCTTGCCGTCGCAGGTTGCGGATCTGACTCGACCGTTACCGCGCACGAAGTGGAAATGACCCTACCTACATACAAGGCCGGCACGCCCGATCCCAACCCACGGTTCTACTCCGGACGCGCATATCAGGGCGCTCAAGGACGGGTCTATCCCTACCCAATGCTCGACCAGCTCACCGACGAGCGGGTAGACATCCCGTACAAGATGCTCTATCTCGAGAACGAGTACGTCAGAGTTGGAGTGCTTCCGGAAATCGGTGGCCGGGTGTTCGAGGCCGTTGACAAAACCAATGAGTACGATTTCCTCTACCGTCAGCACGTAATCAAACCGGCCTTGATCGGTATGCTGGGTGCGTGGATTTCAGGCGGGATCGAGTGGAATTTCCCGCATCACCACCGGTCCCGCAGCTTCATGCCGATGGACTACACCATCGTCGAACAAGCTAATGGCGCCAAGACGATCTGGCTCACTGAGTTGGAGCTGCGGCAGCGAATGCAGTTCACGGTCGGGATCACGGTGTATCCCGGAAAGTCGTACTTCGAGGCGACTATCAAGCCGTTCAATAGGACTCCGTTGGCTCAATCGTTTCTCTACTGGGCTAACCCCTCAGTTCATGCCAGTCCGGCGTATCAAGTCATCTTCCCACCAAGCACTGAGTGGGCAACGTACCACAGCAAGAACGATTTCTCCCGGTGGCCCTTTGCAGATGATGCATATCGAGGCATCGAATACGAGAACGTGGATCTCACCTGGTGGGAGAATCATCCGACACCGATTTCCTTTTTTGCATGGAACTACGAGGATGACTTCCTTGCAGGTTACGACCACGAGCAGGATGCAGGTGTGGTGTACTTCGCCAACCACCACATCGCCCCGGGCAAAAAGCTATGGCAGTGGGGCCCCAGTCCTCAGGGTCGCTTGTGGGATCTGATCCTGACCGAAGATGACGGGCCCTACAGCGAACTGATGGCAGGCGCCTACTCCGACAATCAACCGGACTACAGCTGGTTACAGCCTTACGAAGCCAAGTTCATTAGGCAGTACTGGTATCCCATTAGGGGAATAGGGGGCGGCAAGAACGCCACGCTGGAAGCCGCCGTCAACCTCGAGGTGAGTGAGGGTATTGCCACCATCGGCTTCTACTCCACGAGCCGGCACGATGGGGCAACCGTGCAACTCATGGCAGCCGACTCGGTGCTGTTCCAGGCGAACGTGTCGATTGATCCGGCAAGACCATATGTGACCGACGTTGAGTTGCCAGTAGGTATCGATCCATCGCAACTACGGGCATCGTTGGTTGCCGATGAGCGGGAACTGGTGAGTTACCAGCATGTCGAGCCACAAGGCTCACCGCGACCAGAGACAGTTCGACCACCGCTTCCGCCACGTGATGTTCCCACTGTCGAGCAGCTCTATCTCACCGGACAACGGCTGGAGCAGTTCCACAATCCCTCGGTCAACGCGACCGAGTACTACGAGGAGGCGCTGCGACGCGATCCGGGTGACTCGAGGTCCAACGTCGCTCTTGGACTGAGATACCTACGCAACGGACTGCTCGACCCGGCAGAGAGACATTTCGTCACAGCACTCAACCGAGTGACGACGGGTTACACCAGCCCTGGCGACGGAGCGGCCTACTACTACCTCGGCCTCACAAGGCAGCTACTCCACCAGTATGATGATGCCTACGATGCGTTATATCGTGCCACATGGAGCAGTGCCTACCATGCTGCGGCATACTACCGATTGGCACAGATCGACTGCCTACGAGGAGACTTCGCCACAGCCAACGAGCATCTCGACCGGTCAATCGCCACAAACACGACCAACCGGAATGCGCTCAACCTGCGAGCTGCGGTGTTGCGGCGGCTAGGCCGTGGTGCAGCGGCGGTGAGTCAAGCGAGCGCGGTGCTAGAGGAGGATCCACTCGATGTGTGGGCGCTATACGAGCTGCTGCAGGCCCAGGAGAGTATCGGTGCCGCGCGCAACGCAAACCGGACCGAAGAACGCCTGGTGGCGCGCCGGTTGACCAAGTCATCACTGCAGGACCATTCGAAGCCGTGGCATGATGCCGAGGCGTGGCTCGATGCCCAGCCTTTCATGGAGACCGCGGCGGAGTATGGTGCAGCGGGTATGTGGGCCGATGCGGTTGGGATCCTGTCTGTACTCACGGAAGGAAGACGCGGCGGTGCGGTTACCACCTATCCGATGGTGTACTACTACGCCGCATACTACATGGCTCAATTGGAGAATGAGGAAGCGACAGCCGCGCTGTATCAATCGGCAATGACGCAGGACGCAGACTACTGCTTCCCCTTGCGGCTCGAGGCGGTCGAGATTCTGCGTGCAGCCCAACAGCAGAATCCCGCTGACGCCTTAGCCCACTTTTGCCTAGGCAATCTTCTCTACGAAACACAGGCTGACGTGGCGGTCCGTGAGTGGCGGGTCGCTGACTCTTTGGGTACTTCGATAGCAACGGTGTATCGCAATCTCGCGCGCGCCTACGTGGAACTGCAGCAGGACGTGCCGAAGGCCATGCTGACGATGGAGCGCGCGTTGGAACTCGACCCTGACGATCCTCGGCTGTATTACGAACTCGATCTGCTATACGAAGCCGCCGGGGTATCTCCCAGCGAGCGTCTGGCCGTGTTGGAGCAGGCAGGTGAGACGGTAGTAGGTCACAACGATGCTTTCGGTCGTCAAGTCGTGCTACTCACCCAACTAGGTCGTTACGATGAAGCCATCGAACTGATGAGGACGCACCACTTCAGGCGCTGGGAGGGACTGGGCAACATCCATACGACCTACATCGACGCGCACCTGTTGCGAGCGCGGCAGCACCTGATAACCGGACGCTTCAGCGATGCAATTGGTGACTACGAGAGCGCTCTGGAGTACCCGGCGAATCTAGAAGTTGCAGAGCCGTATGCCGGAGGACGCGAGTGCCAGGTTTACTACTTGATGGGGAATGCATACGCCATGGCAGGCGATACCACTGAGGCGCTGCACCACTATGAACTTGCGGCCACTGCAAAGCGTCCATCTGGACGATCGGTTCTGGATTATTACCAAGGGATGGCACTGCGGCGACTGGGCCGCCAGGAGCAAGCGCACCAGCTATTCAACGC
>JAUVRV010000025.1 GCA_030597435.1 Gemmatimonadales bacterium
CGTGTCCAACACGATGTATGCCGCTGCAAGGGGGGCGGTTACGGCGGACGAGACACCGGCGGCTGCGTACCCGAGTGCAAAAGCATGGCTTGCCCAAGAACCCAGCAGCGGCTCGAGTTGAGTTGCCATATCTGCGGCCGACCGCACTTCACCACCGTCTAAGGCAGCGGAGGCAGTGATCACGATGGCTGACGAAACGATGCCCCCCAAGCCGATGGCGAGCACGAGATCCCAGCGCACTGCAGGTAGGTCGGCGATATCGGACCAGCGTTCACGTACCACGGCGGAGTGAAGGAACAAGTTATAGGGAACGATAGTCGTTCCGATGAGTGCCAGGGCCGTGAGTTCGGAATTGGTGGGTAGTCTGGGAACGAAGGCACTGGACAGGATCTCAATGATGTTGGGTGCGACCAACACTGCTGTGGCCAGGAACACCAAACCCATTACCGCAACGCATCCGGCGAGCACGCGTTCGACCAAGCGATACTGTCCCGTCCACAGCAGAATCCCGGCAAGGACAGTCCCCAACGCAACCCAGGTCCGCAGTGGTAGTCCCGTTACGGACTCCAGACCGAGTCCGGCACCCGTCAGATTGCCTGCTTCATATGCCACGGCGCCGCCGATGACCGCGACGGCGGCCAAAGCGGCCAGGAAGATGCCGATCCAAGGGTGTCGCCCGGTTGCCCGCAGCGCCTGTCCCAGACCGGCACCGGTGGCAAGTCCGAGACGCGCACTCATCTCTTGGAGTACGATGGTTGCGATGGTGGCAAACAACAGTGCCCAGAGCAGCGTCATGCCGTAGTGAGCGCCAGCCAGCGTCGCGGTCGTGACGGTACCCGGTCCGATGAATGCGGCGGTGACGATGATTCCGGGGCCTATTCCCCGCCACCGTTTCATGAGCTGGCCTCGAATGGAAGGGATTCGGTGACGGCGGTTGCGCCGCCGGAACGCACCGTCTGGCCGACCTCAACCTCGCGTCGAATCATCCCAAGACCGAGGTAGCCTATAGCGGGTCCGAACCAGCAGATACTCGTGATGCGTCCCACCTGGCGGTCCTCGTGCATGATGGTGACCGAACTCGTATCCGGCTTGGCGTCGAATCTGAGTCCCAGAATGCGCTTGTTTGTGTGACCACGAGAATGGAGTCGGGCTACGGTCTCCTGTCCCAGATAGCATCCCTTCGAGTGCGAGACGCCGTCTATCTCGTCGAACCTCACCTCTTGAGGCAGTGTCTTGGTGTCGATCTCGGCATTCAAAGATGGCCAGCCAGCTAGGATGCGCGACATATGCAGTGCTTCATACGGTGCGCTGACCGCTCCTGCGTCGACCAGCATGCTGCTGAGTTTGTCGATCCGCTCGGCTGTGCCCTCATACTGAAGGACGAATGGATGGCCTTGGGCTGGTCGAGCAGCGGTCACATCCTGGTTTGTTTCACTGCGGCCGGATTCAGGCACGGCTAGGCCAGCCTGGGCCAGCACGTCCAAGGCCCGCGGCCCCACAATGCGAAGGGCGCGTCGCTCGGCAGAGCTGTCAGTGAACTGGGCCAAACGTGGTGGTAGCGAGCGCTTGAAGGTAGTGAGAACTGCGTCCTTGCCGCGCTGCGGCAGGTAGAGGACCAGCGACGGATCCCGTCGTGCGACCCACATGTCACTCACGATCATTCCCTTGGGGGTAAGTAGCGCCCCGTACCGAAACGATCCGTCACCAGGGGTTTCGACATCCGCCGTAATGAGTCCCTGCAGGCACTGTAAGGCACCGGGACCGGCAATCTGAACAACAGCGTGAGGAGAACGTGCGACAACCGCTCCTTGGAGCACGGCCGTGACGGCCTCGCTCGAGAGGTCGTCGGGCTCAACCACACAGGTGCCGTCAGGCACACGGGAGTTGGCGGTAGAGTCACTCATCATAGAATCCAGCCATGGCATAAGACCAGTCGAGGATCTCGATGGGATGCACTACGGGAATGCTCGATCCGACAGCCGCCAATCCTGCACCGATTTGCATGATGCATCCGGGATTACCCGTTGCGACCACATCGGGGTCTGCTGCGATCAAAGCGTTCACCTTGTCCTCGAGTACCGTTCGTGACAATCCCACTTGTGTGAGAGAGTAGCTGCCCGCGCTGCCACAGCACATCGCGGCATCCCTATGCTGAACCATCTCGATGCCTGGAATTGATGCGAGTAATGCACGTGGAGCATCAGCAATCCGCTGCGCGTGCAGCAGGTGACAGGGCGGATCGTACGCGACCTTCAATGCTAATGTGTGTCCGCGGCGGGTTTCCCGGCTTGCCAGCAACTGGGACACGTCTCGGACGCGCTGTGAAAGCGCGACGGCCTCCGGCTCGAGCGGATCGCCAGCGAGCAGCCGACCGTACTCCTTGAGCATGGCACCACAACCGGCACTGTTCACTGCGATGACACTCTCAGGACAATCGGCGAATGCAGCGACGTTGCGTCGGGCCAGGTCGACGGCCTTATCGTGTTCACCAGTGTGGGCGTGTAGAGCCCCGCAACAACCCTGATGCGGTACTCTTGTCGATCGATACCCGTTGGCCGAGAGGGTTCGGTGGGTAGCCTCGTGTACGTGGGAAAAGAGGCCTTCCATGATGCAGCCTGTGAAGAGGAGGGCAGAAGGGGCAGAAGAGGCAGAGGGGGCAGGGAGACTTGCTTTCTCGGTCTTCTGTCCCTGCTTCCCCCATCGCTGCCCGTTCTCCGTGGCTCTGAGCATCCCAAACGCAAAGCCCAATCTCGACTGACCTGCCAGGACTCCGGCGACCGGCCGCACCAGCCTTGCCAACCCGAGCAGAGGGCGCCGCAGTCGCCGGTCCGCCATGACGGCGTTAACCATGCGTGCGACCAGTGGTACCGGGCGCGACTGGGCGATCAGCGCACGCGTGGCCTCCAACGCCGTTCCGTAACGCACGTCGGAAGGGCATACCGGCTCACAAGCCAGGCAGCCAAGACAGCGGTCGAGGTGGAAAGCGAGCGTTGGCTCGGTTGTCGATAGGCTGCCGCGAGCCAGACTCCGCATGAGTACTATGCGACCACGTGGGCTGTCCGATTCGTCGCCAGTCGCGAGGTATGTGGGGCAAGCCTGGAGACAGAAACCGCAGTGCACACATGGGTCGAGCCCACTGATTGGAGGGGTGTTCACGACTCTCTGCCCAGGGGAATTGCGAGTGTCCGCGACGGATCGAAGCTATTCCGTAACGCGTACACCAATCGAACCGCCCCATCCCTGAAAGCTCCGAAGTGCCCTAGCTCTGACCGGACCGACCACGGACCGCGCTCGATGGTGAGGGGCATTTCACTGTGGGCTGCGACATTGCGGAGTAACCGTATTCGGTTCACACCGGCGTCACCACTCCATCGCACGACGCCCGCGTGAACATTGGCTGCGATCCAGTCGTCACAGCTCTCATCTAGATGATGGGCAATCGAATCCAGTGCCTCATCGAGTGATGAGGGCAATGCACCCAAGCGCAATGTGCTGGGTGCAGCTGTGGTACGGGCCAGGGTATCTCTCCAGAAGTCTGCGGCGTCGGATGGTTCCAGCGAGCTGAACTGCATTCTAGCTGCAGCACCAACGGCACTTCGTTCTGCCGCAACAGCTTCATGCGAGCCGAGTAGGCGAACGGCAAGCGTCCACTCAGTGCCAGCGACAGCGGCGGGTGAGAATAGTTCGAGGGCCCCAGGGGTGTACCCCGATGACAGAATACCACGAGCGGCATCCAGCAGGTGATCGCGGGTGCCCCGCGCAATCAAGGTGGCGTCTGCTCGCGGTACTGCCCGCAGCCGGAGATTGACGGACGTAATGATACCGAAGGCGCCGAAGCTTCCCGCTGCTAGTTTCGTGATGTCGTATCCGGCCACGTTCTTGACGACTCGTCCTCCGGCGCGCACCACGCGGCCGTCTCCGGTCACCAAGGTCAACCCCAGCAGATGATCCCTGATCGCACCAAACCCCGTGCGCAAGGGACCCGCAGTTGCGCAGGCGACAACTGACCCGACCGAACGCCCGGAACCCGGAGGGTCGAGTGGTATCCACATACGGTCGTTGGCCAGTGAGGTTTGGAGTTCAGTCCAGCTAGTTCCGGATCCGACGGTGACTACCATGTCTGGCGGACTGAGATCGACAATACCTCTGAGTCGCATGGTACTTAGCGCAAGGTCGGCACGTGCGTCTCGCGGTATCCAGGTTCCCGAACCCTCGATGCGTACAGTCCAGCTCTCAGAGGATGCTGTGCGAAGCAGCAGCGCACACTCGTCATCGGAGGCTGGTGCGGCAACGGGAATCCCAAGGGGATCGATTCCAAGCAGTCCGTGTTCTCCGAGAAGCGAACGGATCTTGTCGGCAACCACGGTCACCCTCGGCAGGAGTGGACTGGCAGAACCTTGCCTGGATTTGCCAGCTCCAGAGGGTCAAAGACATGACGAATGCGGTTCATTGCCCCGAGGGTGTCCGCGTCATACACCAGAGGCATGTAGTGCATCTTGTCGGTTCCGACCCCATGCTCGCCGGTGATGGTTCCACCGGCCTCGATGCACAGACGCACTATGTCTGTCGAGGCGCGCCGTACACGCTCAGCCAGATCCGGGTCGGTTTGATCGAACGCGATGTTGGGATGAAGGTTCCCGTCACCGGCGTGGAACACATTGCAGAGCGAAATGGAGTAGCGCTCCCCGATCTCGCCAATTTGGTCCAACACGTCTGGGAGTTTGGAGCGAGGCACGACTGCATCCTGCACCACGAGATCTGAACCGAGTCGGCCCATCGCTCCGAAAGCCTTCTTGCGGCCATGCCACAACTTCTCGCGCTTCGCTGGGTCGCTGGCAAGCTGGATGCTCCTTGCGCCCGCGGACTCGAGCAAGTCCTCTACTTGGCTCGCCTCAGCCTCTACCGCCAGCTCATCCATGCCATCCAACTCCACCAAAAGAACAGCACCGGCATCGGTCGGATAACCTGCGCGGTAGATCGACGCTTCGACCGCGGCTATGGTGTTGTGGTCCAAGATCTCGAGAGCTGCTGGTACGAACCCCGCCGCGATAATGGAGGTGACGGCCTGGCCGGCTGATCTAAGCAACGTGAAATCTGCAAGGAGAGTGCGAATAGCCGTTGGTGTCGGTGTGAGCTTGACGGTGATCTCAGTGGCGATCCCAAATGTCCCCTCGCTGCCAACGAAAAGGCCAACCAGATCCGGACCCCATGGCTCTCCGCTGGGTGAACCTAGAGACAACAACTCTCCATCGGGCAGCACCACATCGAGCGCCAAGATGTGGTTCGTCGTCACACCGTACTTGAGACAGTGCGGGCCTCCGGCGTTCTCGGCCACGTTGCCGCCGATCGTACAGGCCGGCTGACTCGATGGGTCGGGCGCGTAGTGGAGGCCGAACGGCTCAGCAGCTGCAGAGAGCCGAGTGTTTACAACTCCGGGTTCAACGACTGCTCGGCGATTCTCGGCATCGATCTTCAGGATCCGGTTTAACCGGGTGAGGACTACCAGGACTGCGTCGCCGGACGCCAGTGCTCCACCCGAGAGGCCAGTGCCGGCGCCACGGGCTACGGCTGGTATCCGATGATGATGCAGGATTCGGATTACTTGGAGGAGTTCGTCCTTGCGGCCCGGAATAACGGCAGCGCCCGGCAGAGAACGGTGCGTCGGGAGGCCATCAGTCGCGTAGGTGTCCAACTCCGCACGTGCGTCCTTGACCCACTGCGGTCCTACGGCTGCTTTGAGCGCGGCGAGCACCTCGGGCGGAATCATGGTCAATAATAAGGCGGTAGGCTGGTAAGACGGTAAGGCGGTAGGTGGAAGAAGAAGGCCCGGGCTCTCGCCCGGGCCACATACTGGTCTACCGCCATTCAGCTGTCCCGGCCCTGGTTATGCTGCCTGCCAGAACCCCATGAGCGCTTGACCATCTGGGCTCTCGCGCAGCTTCTCGAAGGCTCTCTCCCGGATCTGTCGGATGCGCTCACGCGTAACACCCATCAGAGCGCCAATCTTCTCGAGCGTCAGGCCTTCGGATCCCTCTTCGAGCCCGTAGTACAAGTACAGGATCTTGCACTCCCTCGGGGTGAGATACTTCTCGAATGTCCGGTCGATGAACTCACGCATGAGGTGGCCGTCAGTGTGATCCTCGATCTCGGACCCTTCCTGGCCGGCGAACCGTTCACCCAATGTGGCCGCATCCTTGTCAGTGCGGTCTATGGGGGCGTCGAGCGACACGTCAGCAGCCGTCATACGCCGAGCATTGCGCACGTTTGCCACGGAGTCGTCGAGCGCCTTTGCGATCTCGCGGTCCGTTGGCTCACGTCCCAACTCCTGGGACAGGTACGTGACGGTCCGTGACATGCGGATCAGGTGGCTGTTCTGGTTGAGTGGGATGCGGACACTTCTGGTTTGCTCGGCCAACGCCTTCAGCACTGCCTGGCGAACCCACCAAACGGCGTAGGAAATGAACTTCACACCTTGATTGGGGTCGAACTTCTTCACCGCCTTCAAGAGTCCTTCGTTCCCGATCGCGACCAGCTCAGACAGATCTAGTCCGTGGCCCTGGTACTTCTTGACGTAAGAAATGACGAACCTCAGGTTGGCCGTAACGAGTCGCTCGGCCGCTTTGCGGTCACCCTTACGAGCACGTCGGGCAAGCCGGCGTTCCTCTTCGGGCTCCTTGATCAGGGGTAGCTTCTGGATGTCCTGGAGATAATGGTCAAACGCGGTCGAGGAACCCGCGTAAAAAAAGGCCTTCGATTTGCCCGCCCGGAGCTGGGTCATACACGCTCCTAACCATGAGACTCGGACCACTTCTGGGAGGGGCGGACATGGTGAGGGAAGCCCGCCAAAATGGCCGACGATGCGGGGCGAATATAGGGAGTCCTGGGTTGCCAGTCAAGAAAATTCGACTTTTCCACATCACAAATCGTTAATCCACAGAGAGTTCGGAAATCTGTCCACGGTGTGGCGAGATCGGTACGCGACTCTCAATGTGGAATAGGTCTGTAACGCATTGTCTTGCAACGCTTTACATACTCCATGGCCATGTGGATATTCACGGCAAGTCGTTGTGGGACTTGTGTTTGAATACGTGGGACAAGACCCCAATTACTACACTTTCGGAGGCGCTACATGTCCAGTCGCCTCCGGGGTCGCGCGCCATTCTTCCCAGCCGCTCGGGGAGTGCAAACCTGACAGATCCCTGACGGTTTTTCTTGTCCTGTGCCATCGCTTTCAGCAGCGTCGCAGGCTCGGCCGATGTGGACAATTCCGTGGGCAACCTCATTGCGGAGAGCGCTTCCTCGAGTTCGGTCAATACCCCGGCATCGGTGATTCCAAGCCTGATACCGAGTTCGGCTTCGGCCAGCATTCCTAAGGCCACAGCCTCACCATGAAGCAGTTGGTATCCCGAGACCGCCTCCAAAGCGTGGCCGATCGTGTGACCGAAATTGAGCACGGCTCTCCTGCCCTGTTCCCGCTCGTCCTCGGACACGACGTCGGCTTTGATTTGCACGCTGCGCTTGACCACCTCGGCGATCGCGTTGGGATCTCGTTCTAGCACGCGGTCGGATAGACCCACGAGGCTGCGAAGGTAGGCCGCATCGGCAATCGTGCCGTGCTTGATCGCTTCGGCCATGCCCGCCGAGACGTGAGACGCCGGAAGCGTCGCAATCGTGGCTACGTCGGCGACTACCACCACGGGCTGATGAAACGCTCCCACGAGGTTCTTACCGTGCACCGTATCGACCCCCGTCTTGCCGCCCACGGAGCTGTCGATCATTGCTAGGAGTGACGTTGGAACCTGGATGTGAGGCACACCGCGCAGGTATGTGGCAGCAACGAATCCAGCTAGGTCGCCTACGACCCCACCCCCGAGAGCAATGACCGTAGTGTCGCGCCCGAAGCCCGCAGCCAGCATCTGGTCGGTGATCGACTGCCACGTTGCGCGGGTCTTGTGTTGCTCGCCTGCGGGGAACTGAAACAGCGAGGAGCGATCATGGCCGCCGAGCTGGACCAGCACCTCATCACCGTACAATGGTCCCACGTTCGAGTCGGTGATGACGGCGTAGCGATGGGTGCGCGATTGCTGGTCGGCCAGTCTCGCAAGGTCACTCAGCAAGCCGTCACCCAAGAGAATCTGGTAAGACCTGCCCTCGAGTTGAACGGTGACGGTCTCTATAGCCGGACCTCTCCCTCGATGAAGGTCACGGCCGTTCCACCGACGCGAACCTCGGTGATCTCACCCCCGTTTCCAACAGCCACCTCCACGTGAATCCGGCTGGGGCGACCGATCTCGAGTCCCTGCTCGACGACCACTGTCCCGACGCCGTCATGCGGTCGCACGATGTTGTGCAACACCAGATATGAGCCCAACGCTCCGGCAGCGCTTCCTGTTGCTGGGTCCTCGGGGACTCCGAGTCCGGGTGCGAACATGCGGCAATGCACGGTAGCTGCGGGGTCTACTGTCTCGAGTGCGTAGCACATGGCGCATTCCGTTCCCAACCCCCGCAGCATTTCGACCAGCTTGCCGCCACTGCCGCCGCTCGGCAGTTCCTGCAACTCCGCGAGCGAGCGAACGGGGACCATCAGCTGAGGTAGTGCAGTGGACACCACTTGGGGAGCCGGATTGCTGAGAACCGTGTCACTAGTTCCCCCGAGTGCCTCCCCCAGATCGGCCGGGTTCGGTACCATAGGTCCGAAATCGGGGAGTGCCTGAACCATCACCACTTCCCTGGGCTTCCCCGCGTCGAGGTGAATGTCGACGGGCAGTATTCCGGCACCGGTCTCCTGCGTGACCCGTCCGATTCCCTGGTCCGGCAGCTCAACGACCCCCAATTCTGCCAAGAGCCACCAGGTTCCGACGGTAGGATGCCCGGCGAGCGGGATCTCGGCCGCGGGCGTGAAGAATCTGACACGCCTGGTGGCTCTTGCCGACGGAAGCACAAACGTGGTCTCCGAGAGATTCATCTCTCGCGCCAGAGCTTGCATAGTCTCGTCGCTCAGTCCTTCGGCCTCGGGAAAAATGGCGAGGGGATTGCCGCTGAGCGGGGTGCTCGTGAAAACGTCGGCCTGATAGAAGCAATAGCTGGTCATGCTACCACTTGATGTCTGGGACGTTCGAGCGGTGGTTCGCGAGCCGGGCGATCACGAAAAGCAGGTCGGAGAGCCGGTTCAGGTATGTGAGTACAACCGCCGGCACCGTTTCATGCCTCGCGAGTGCCACGACACTCCGCTCGGCTCTGCGGCACACGGAGCGTGCGTAGTGGAGCCGTGCACTCTTGGTCGTACCTCCCGGCAAGATGAACGAGCTGAGTTCCGTCAACTCAGCTTCGATCCGATCGATCGCGCTCTCCAGTTCGGTGATTCTGGCATCAGGTATTGCCGTGTTCTCTAGGGCCTTGGCCACCTTTTCCGGGTCCGGGCTGGCCAACCGTGCTCCAACGGAGAACAAATCCCTCTGAATGCCGGTCAGTAGATCGTGCTCCAGGTCTACCGGGTCGGTGGCGACGGCCAGGCCTATGGCCGAGTTGAGTTCGTCAACGTCTCCATATGCGGCGACCCGCGGGTCGTCTTTGGAAGTGCGGCGTCCCCCGAAAAGTGAGGTTTGCCCATCGTCTCCCGATCTGGTGTAAATCTTCACAGCTGCCAAGGTAGATGGTAAGACGTTCTACCGCCATGCCGCCTTACTGTAGATCTTATATCATCCATCAACACATCCGAGTGGGGGGGGACCGTGACACAAATAGGAACGGATTCAGAGCCACTCCGTGTAGCCATCGTGGGATCTGGGCCGGCGGGGTTCTATGCGGCCGAGCACCTTTTGAAGCAGGGCGACCTGGTCGCACAGGTCGACATGTTTGATCGACTACCGACACCATTTGGCCTAGTCAGGTTCGGTGTTGCTCCAGATCATCAGAAAATCAAGAAGGTTACGAGAGTATTCGACAAGGTGGCGTCGAATGATCGGTTCCGGTTTTTCGGTGACGTGGACGTGGGGACTGATATCCGGCTAGAAGAACTGCAGCAACACTATCACCAGATCTGTTTCGCCACCGGTGCCCAGAGTGACCGACGTCTTGGCATTCCGGGAGAAGACCTGAAACGCAGTCATCCGGCGACGGAGTTCGTGGCCTGGTACAATGGTCATCCGGACTATCGTGATCTGGAGTTCGATCTGTCGGTCGAACGGGTTGCGGTGGTGGGTGTCGGCAATGTGGCGGTCGACGTTGCGCGCATTCTCTGTCGGACAACGGAGGAGTTGGCCCAAACTGACATAGCGGATTATGCGCTCGAGGCATTGAAGCGGAGTCGTGTCAAGGAGGTGTTTGTCATTGGCAGGCGGGGCGCAGCACAAGCAGCATTCACCAACGCCGAGATAAGGGAGCTGGGGGAGCTACCGGGGGCTGACTTAGTAGTCCTACCAGAAGAGGTAGAGCTGGATGCACTCAGTCAGGCCGACTTGGATGGCAGCCAGGACAAGGCCCTTGTACGCAAGGTAGAAATCCTGCAACAGCTCGTAGAGCTAGAGAGGTCAGGCAAGGACAGGACACTGACCTTGCGTTTCCTCGTTTCTCCCGTTGCGTTGGAAGCAGACCAGGTCGGCAGCGTTGCGGGAATGCGATTGGTGAAGAACGAACTCTATCGGTCGGACGACGGCTCACTCCGGCCGCGGGCGACGGAAAATTTCGAGGACTTACCGGTTGGCCTGGTGTTCCGGTCGGTTGGCTATCGCGGTATTCCCATACCGGATCTCCCGTTCAATGACGCGTGGGGTCTGGTGCCCAATGAGAATGGCCGGGTCGTCGAACTCGAGAGTGGGGAGCCATTAACCGGTCTCTACGTGGCTGGTTGGATCAAGCGTGGCCCGTCGGGTGTGATCGGGACGAACAAGCCGGATGCGGTTGAGACCGTTCGCATGATGCTCGAGGACCTCGCGGCCGATAGGACCCTGCTGCCAGAGAATACGGATCCGGCGGCGTTGTCCAAACTCGTGTCAGAACGGCAGCCGGATTCCTTTTCCTACGAGGATTGGAAGCGACTCGACAAGCTCGAGGTAGCACGTGGTGAGTCGGAGGGAAGACCGCGCGTCAAATTCACATCAGTTCAGGAGATGCTGGCCAACTTGGAACGGGATCAGTCCTGAAGTCAGCGGCTTTCACCTTAGCCCTCCTCGCGTTCTCTATGGGGTATCCTGTTGTCTTGTCGGGGCAGGAGGAGGACACACGAGGTCTCGTTGTACGGGAACTCTCTTTCTCGGGCAACAGGGCCATCGACGACGCCACACTGCGGATGTCCGTGGGCACGTCCCAGTCGTCGGCCTTCGCTCGGTGGCCGGTAGTCCGTTCGCTTGGTCTCGGTGCGAAACGCTACTTCAACGAAACGGAGTTCAGACGCGACGTATTCAGACTGCTCCTCTTGTATCGTCGTAGTGGTTACCGGGAAGCTACGGTAGATACATTGGTGCGACGGACAGAGAAGGACGTGTATCTGAAGTTCCTGATAGAAGAAGGAGAACCGGTCCGCGTTTCGTCGCTTCAGATCTCAGGTGTTGAGGGGATTGTCGACACCAGCGATGTCACATCGAAACTGCCGCTTAGGACAGGTGACCCGTTCGACCTCCAACGATTGCAGACGTCGGCCGACAGTGTCAGCACTATCCGGAGGGACGAAGGATTCCCGTACCCACAAGTATTCCAGGGCTTCAACGTGGATTTGGAGCTGCGCACCGCCGATATCTCGTTTGACGTATCACCAGGCTCCCAGGCGACAATCGACTCCATTGAGGTGACCGGCACTGAAGCCATCGACGAGGAAGTCGTGCGCAAGGCGATGTCCCTCCGACCGGGCGACGAATTCAGCGAAAGGGAACTGTACCGCAGCCAGCGGGATCTCTACCGTCTGAATCTGTTCAATTTCGTGAGTGTTGGTCTTGCCGACTCACTTCCACCGGAAGGAAGTGATACTACCGTATCGCTCAGGGTTCGTGTATCGGAGGCGAACCTGCATCGTATCCGATTGGGTGGAGGGTACGGAACCATCGACTGCTTCCGTGTGCTTGGTGGCTGGACGCTATACAACTTTCTGGGAGCCGGTCGCACCTTGGATTTGTCGGCCCAGTTCTCGAAGCTTGGGGTGGGTGAGCCCACCGACTGGGGGCTGCAGAACAGTCTATGTCCCGCGCTGCGCGACGAGGAGCCGCGACTGCTCAAGCTGAACTACAACGTTGCAGTGAGCTTGCAGGAACCGTTCTTCCTGTCGAGGCGTACCAGTGCGGCGCTGACGTTCGGTGCCGAGCAGTATACCGAGTTCCGGGCGTATCTGCGGCAGTCAATCGGCGGCGCCTTTGCCGTGACCTGGTGGACACCGTTTGAGGTTGCCATCACTCCGTCGTATGCCATGGGACGAGCCAAGACCGAGGCCGATCCAGCCAGCTTCTGTCGCTTCCTGGATGTGTGCCTCATCGAAGACACCAAGGCGTTTCAAGAGCCGCGCTTCAGGGCGACCGTTGGTCTCGGCATAGTGTGGGATCGTGCCAACTCCTTACTGAATCCATCGAGGGGACGTCGGATCACGGTAGATTTTCGCCACGCTGACGATTTCTTCGGTTCCGACACGCTGATCCAATTCACCAGAGGGATCTTCGAGTACGCGTCATATCATCGCGTTGCACGCCGCAGTGTGTTTGCCTGGCGTCTGAGATTCGGAGCTGTTGGTGCACCACGGGTGCAATTGGAGAGTGGCGAGGAACGGTTCATTCCATCCGAAGACCGGATGTACGGTGGTGGACCGAACAGTGTGCGCGGGTATGCACAGAACGAATTGGGGCCGCTAGTGCGCGTTCTGGAGCGGGTAATCGCGGACCCCGAGACCGGAAAAGTAGACAGTATCATTAGAACCTCCGCATCGGGAGGAGACCAACTCATCTTGGCCAACGCGGAGGTACGGTTCCCGCTGCCCGTCTTCAGTGGGCGCATGATTGGAGCGGTGTTTGTTGATGCCGGGCAGGTGGTTAACCGGGGCGATGAGATTGTTACGCTGACCGAAATCAAGATCACGCCGGGCTTTGGCATCAGGTTGGGGACTGCGTTAGGACCGATACGACTGGATGTTGGGTACAATCCCTATGAGCCCCGACCGAGTCCGCTCTATGAACCCAACTTGGAAACGGGTGAACTTGTCTTGGTAGATAGCAATTACGTTCCGAAGTCGAGATCGTTCCTCGGCAGGTTGAGGTTGCACTTCTCTGTGGGACAGGCGTTTTGAATACTCGTCGCGTTGTGAAAGCTCTGTTCTTCGCCGGATGTTGGCTCGTCTGTGGACTCATGGGTGTCACAGCGTCTGCTTTTGGAACTGAAGCGGGCCGCTCGGTAGTAGCGCGAGCCATCCTCGATGCCGCAAACAAGGCGCTCCACGGATCGGTAACCGTAACCGAGATCTACGGTTCGTTGCTCGGAGTTCTCGGTGCGAGGAACGTGGTCATTCGGGGTGAAGACGGTGTGGTTCTCGCCGACATCGCCCAATTGCAGGTCGGCTTCGGTCCGCGCGATTTTCTCGGCGGAAAGATCAACCTCGGACAACTGACACTCATCAACCCCCGCATCAATCTGGTAGATCCACGTGATGGGCGCCTGAACTTCGAGGAAGTGCTAGGTCTCGGCGGCCCTGGCGAAGGTGGCAGAGCGCCCCTCATAACGTTCCGGGACGTGGAGATCGTCAACGGTACGTTGACCATTCGTACTCCGGTCGATAGTGCAGACGTCGTGCCGGAGCGAGAGGGCGGACCTGATGGTTACATGCGGGTGAGGCGGGTGACCGACCTGAGGGCGCATCTTCCCTACATAAGGCTCTCGTCACCGCTCCCAAGTGAGAAAGGCATACACATAGACATTGCCGCATTGAGCGCAGCGATATCCGACCCCTCGCTCGAAGTCGTATCCGCACGTGGGCGTGTCAGTATCCGAGGGGACACTGTCAGACTCGAGTTGGCCAATGTCCAACTTCCTGACTCGCGGGGTGCGGTCCGTGGCAACCTGATACTCGAACAAGGACGGCTGTTACCCGATCTGCAAATAGAGTCTGAATCGGTAGCCACGGATGATGTGCGTGGTCTAGTC
>JAUVRV010000122.1 GCA_030597435.1 Gemmatimonadales bacterium
AGATGGCCGCTTTCAGGAGTGTGGGCCATAGGCACATTGGTCGGCATCCATCTGCTCATCTCCGGGTGGACCATGGTCGCAATCGGTATGGTAGCCAAGAAAGGGGCTTCCGTACTCCAGGACGCCGCGGACTCGGATTAGAAGCGAAGTCGTGTTGTAGCAATCCTCGACCGGTATGACGAGCTAGGCGGAGCCGCTCTGCTTCACCTTTCGACCAGTTGTCCCACGACCACGCGGGATGCTGAACCCGGAGCCCGGTGTATCCTGTGGGTTGCCTGGTGAAAGTCAGCCTCCGTGGCACTGTAGATATCCGTGAATACCTGGGGGTTCATGTCCACTAGCGGGAACCACGAACTCTGTACCTGAACCATGATCCGATGTCCCGCCCTGAATGTGTGAAAGATGTCCGGTGTTTCAAACGTGATTCTCGTCACCTCTCCGGGAACCAGTGCCTCCGGACGCTCGTAGCCGTTACGGAACTTCGCCCGTAACACCTCGCCCCGCACCATCATCTGGTACCCACCCATGGGAATGTCCAAGTACGGTTCATCGATGGGCGGAGCATCATCCGGGTACACGTCTATCAGCTTCACCACGAAGTCGGCGTCAGTACCGGTAGTCGTAACGAACAGATCGGCGGTTACCGGACCAGCGAACGTCATGTCTTCAGTCAACACATCCGACTGGTATGCCAGTACATCCGGCCGCTCGACCACGAACCGTTGATCCTCCACCATGTATTCGCGGCTGCGATCGATGCGGACTTCCTGTGTGTATGGTACCGGATTGGCAGGATCACTCACATAGGAGTCCATGCCCGCGGCATCACTCGGTGGCTCGAACGTGAGCGATCCATCGGCGTTGAAGTAGAGAGATGTCGTTGTCAGACCCGGCGGTGGCCACGAATCGAATCGATGCCACTCGTTAGATCCGCTGGCGAACACCAAGGCTTCGGGCAAATCCAGCTCACCCTTATCCTTTAGGTAGTGGTTGAAAAAGGCAATGTCCACGTTCTCGCGATAATACTCTCCGGTCTCTACCTCGAACGAAACGTTGCCCAAACGGTCCCCGACCGCACGCACCCAGCCACCATGGTACCAGGGACCGGCCACCAGAATATTGTCGATTCCGGGGTTCTGCCTTTCGATCGACTCATAGATTTCGATCGGACCATACGGGTCCTCTGCATCAAACCATCCAGCCACCACCATCACTGCAGCACTCACGCTGTCCATATGGGGGATGATGTTGCGTGACCGCCAGAACTCGTCATACGAGCCATGGGTCATCAGCGAGTCCCAGAACGCGACCTCGTTGTGGAAGTAACGCTCGTTCGCGTTCCGCAGCGGACCGAGGTCCTTGAAGAACTCGTATGCGTTGTCGCTGTTGAAATCGAATCCCGGGCGCCAGCTGTCGGTCAGTTCGGGCCGGTGGCTCCTGAACACGGGGAAGAACTGAAAGGCATCATGCAAGTAGAACGCTCCCTTGTGATGGAAGTCGTCTCCCACGAACCAGTCGCCAATGGCTGCCTGGGGTGAAGATGCCTTGATCGCGGGATGTGAGTTGACGATGCTGGCCGCGGCGTAGAAGCCGGGATACGAGATTCCCCAGAGACCGGCACGACCGTTGTTCGGCTGCACGTTTTCCAGCAACCATTCCACCGTGTCGTACGTGTCGGTGCTCTCGTCTGTATCCTCCACCCCATCGTACCCCACCGAGTGCGGCGTCATGTTGCGGAACGCACCCTCCGACATGAATCGGCCGCGCACATCCTGGTACACGAAAATGTAGCCCTCATCCGCAAACCGATTTGATCCCGCCGGACCAAGCTCACTGGGAAACTGATCTTCGCCGTAAGGCCCGACCGAGTAAGGCGTACGCTTCATCAGGAAGGGATAGCTCTGGGATGTGTCATTGGGAACGTAGACCGCGGTAAACAGCTCCGCACCGTCCCGCATCGGTATCCGATACTCGTGCTTGTTGTAGTGTTCGGCCAGGTATCGGGCGTTATCACCAGCAGGGACATCCCCCGGGGCGCAGGAGATGGTCAGAAGCCCAATTCCGATACCCACCAGCCGGTTTGTCGAACGAGTTCTCGTGTTCACCGTTGTCTCCTAGGTCGCTCAGTCGCCCATGAAAGATAACCGTTGGATCTGGAGTCACGTCACTATCAACATTATACTCTGTAGCATTCATCCGTGAGCTATTACCGCAGGCCACTACACCAGCGAGAACTCGTTGAGCACCCAACCCCATTTGTCGATACTCTTTCCTTGCCGTGACGCCGAGCGCACGGTGGACGAGGCTCTCGACTCCCTGGTCCATCAGACCTATCGCGATTTCGAGGTTGTTGCGATCAACGACGGTTCGACGGACTCAACCGTTTCACGGCTTGCGGCCTGGGCCAACAGGGAAAGCCGCATACGCGTCATCGATATTGAGCCCGCGGGTATCGTCACCGCCATCAACACCGCGGCTGCCAACGCCCGCGGTGACCTGTTGGTACGCATGGATGCGGATGACATCTCAGCCCCTCAACGGCTAGAGAAGCAGGTCAGTCTACTCCAGGAGCATCCAGGTCTTGCTGCTTGTGGCACACAGGTTCGCTACTTCCCGCGCAGCGTCGTGCGTGACGGTGCCCGCCGCTATGAGGCATGGATCAACAGTGTCAACACCCCCACCGAGATTGAGCGCGATCTCTTCGTCGAGTGCCCTATCCCCCACCCCACCCTGGCTATTCGACGCCATGCATTCGAGGAAGTGGGCGGATACCGCGAAACGGGATGGCCCGAGGATTACGACCTGGTATTGAGACTATGGAAGGCCGGTTGGCAACTTGGCAAGGTCCCCGAGGTGCTGTTCCACTGGCGCGAGGGATCCGATCGGCTGTCACGTAATGATCCACGCTACTCGGAAGGCGCGTTCCGCGAGTGCAAGGTACACTTCCTGAGCGCTCGGACGTGCAACCGGCCAGTGGTCATTTGCGGGGCGGGACCAGTGGGAAAAGCCTTCGCCCGTGCGTTACAGAACAAAGGTCACACGATTGCAGCCTTTGTCGACTTGGATCCACGTAAGATAGGCCAGACAATCCACGGCGCTCCCGTCATCAAACGCGCGGGCATCGGAGCTTTCCCAGATGCGTATTTCCTCGCCGCCGTGGCTTCTGCGCAAGCTCGTCAGGAGATTCGGCAATACCTGAGTGACACGGGACTGCGTGAGATTGAGGAGTTCTGTGCGGTCGCATAGTCGCACAGTCGTCAACCGCACACATTACCTCACAAATCACAAATCGTACATCGTACATCGTACATCGTACATCGTACATCGTACATCGCAAATCTACAGTCCCACTATGTCCATCAACCGCAGTGCATTCGTGGAGGTCGCAAGCCCAGGTTTCAATTTGTAGTCAAATGAGAGATTGGGGCCGCTCGCCGTTTGCTCGATGGTCTCCTCAAAATGCACTGCTTTGGCAGCATGTTTGAGATCTTCGGTATCGGCAAGCGTGAGATCATGTGTGCTGGTAGCACCGATGGCACCTTTCTCGAGCATGTGTCGCACGATTCTGCGAACAGCCGTTTGCCTTTCCGCCGCGTTCGTTCCTTGTAGGATCTCATCCAACAGATACATGAAAGCCACGCTGTCAGACTCGGCTCTGCGGGCTGACTCTACAACGAGCTTCAGCCTGTTGAGCGCAGCCATGAACTGGGAGACCCCCTCGGTAAGCGAATCATGCACGTGCATGGCGGTAAACATGCGCACGGACGGCAAATGCAGACTCGACGCACACACGGGAGCACCAGCCTGCGCCAGAACTACGTTCACTCCGATTGCCCGTAGCAGCGTGCTCTTGCCAGACATGTTGGATCCGGTCAAGAGCAGGAACTCCCCGGGTGGACCGAGTTGGACGTCGTTCACAACGCAGTTCTCCGGCGCAAGCAGTGGGTGACCCAGGTCCTGGGCGATGAACTCTTTCGGCTCGTCTGACGTAAACTGCGGGAACGCCCAACTCGGGTGGCTGTGTGCCAATCCGGCCAGCGCCATGAGAGACTCCAGCTCACTATACGCCGAAAACCACGACTCCACGTGCACGCGGTTGGCTTCACGCCAGCGTTCGAGCGCAAACAGCACATGGCAGTCCCACAGCGTCAAGAGCTGAAGCAATCCGTGAAGTAGATCCGAGAAGCGAACGTCTGAGCAGGCCAAAATGCGGTCCAGCCGTCGCATTTGGCGGTGGGCCGGATTGCCGTCGGCATTGAGAGACTGGGCAATGGCTTCTAGGAGCGGAGCCCGGAAGGACACATCCGAGGCGACCCGAAACAGTATGGAGAAGCGACGGAGCGCCGTCTCACCCGACGATGCGGACTTGAAGATGTCCTCAATGGTCTCACCGAAGCGCCGCCAGACTATTGCGCACCCCAGTACGCTGAACACCCAAAGATGGTACGGCAGGACTCCGGCAGCCTGCAGCATCACCAGGACTGCGGTTGACAGCGGCAACAGCCACGCAAGGCCGAGCAGCCACGGTCTGCCCAGTATCCAGTGATCGTCCTGACTCCAGCGGATGAATCGGTCAACGACAGGGCTATTGATTCTCCCTATCAGACGCCCACGCGCCGCCAACTCGTCTCTCAGATCGATCCGCGGCGAGAGTTCGGCAACGGCCTCTTGCCTGTGAACGATTGTGTCGGGCTCCGCAGGCTCGAGTAGCCACCCCCGCAGGGTCCTCTGTCCCAGTGGTGTCGCAGCCGTACAGATCAACTGAAACAATGAGGCTGAGCCGAACAGGTTCAGATCTTCGGCGTACGGGTGATGTGGCCTTGGCGGTTCGACTGGCGATCCAGGAATGCGATCCCAATTGCGCGCCAATTTGTCGAGGGCTTCTTCGTTCAAGCGCTTCAGCTCGTCGATGTACTCGACTAGCGCCGCCACTCTGCGATGTGCTACCACGAGAGCAACATATCCAAGCAAGCAAGTAACACCGACCAGCACCACGAGCCAACGTGGATCCTCGCGCGCACCACCCACCGCAAGCAACAGCCCTGCAGTGAGAAAGGTGACCAGCCTGGTGTGGGTCAGTCTCCGGAGCCGCCGTTTCGCGCGGTCGCCTTCTTGCCCGAACCGGTCGGCTCGGTCGCGGTAGGTGTCCGATGGCCCGCGCTGGTTGTCCATTGCCCGCCCTTGCTCCTTCTGCCGCTTCCCCTTCCAGCTCTCGGCTCCACCCATGCCACTCACCCTGCCCGACGCTCTGTCTCCGTTCATCTTGCCAGTGAAGATCAGTGTCGTGCTGTGGCCGCCACACACCCGTTTTGCATCAGCACAACTTCAGTTCGCCGGCTCACGTTCCACCAACCGCGACATCAAGGCCCTTAGACTGTCCTCGGGGATCACCGCGCTGGTGTAGACCATGTGGCGTTCCATCCGCACGATCCCAACCAACGTATCCGGCGGCGTAACGTTCACAACGATCCGTCCAACAGTGCCGCTTGGGCTGGCATCAGTCCCGGTAGGAAAGGACTCGACGGTCAACACCCCGCCTGAGTTCAGTGGATGCACTACTCTGTAGCCGGATTGGCCGCGGTACTCTATTTCGGTGACACTTGCGATTGCTAGACCAGCCACAACAATCGGATTAGCGGCATCCTGCACACCCACATTAGTAAGCAATGAGTCTGGCCCAGACATCGTGTCCGTTCGCGCCGGTGAGACCAGCTGGCCTGTTACCGATGCTTCCACCCGTGAGGTGTCTTTCGCCGACTCCCCCGCGGTATCGATCTGGCTCGACTCCGCGCCTGAGGTTTCTGCTGGACCAGGCCCGAGATCCACTGCTTCAGCAGGCGTCGGTACGGTCACGGTCACGGCGGAGTCCGCGGGCTGGATTCCCGGATCAGCGTCACTTCTCGGAACTGCGATTGCCCACATCAACCCTGCCCCACTGACTGCTCCCACGATGAACCCAACGAGCCCGTAAGACACCGGTGATCGGGCTGGCCTGGCCACAGCCGGCGCCGGTCTGGGTCGCCGCTGTGCCGCCACTGGCCCGCGCGTCTCCGCAGCAACACTTATCGCCACAGGTGCTTCTGGTGTAGGTGGCGGCGCCTCGGTGGCATCCGGGCGGACCTCTTCCTGCCTGTCCGGTGCCCGCGTGCCAGGCCCTGGATCGGTGGATTGGTCAAGCTCTATGGCTCGCTCCACTGGCGGCGAACGTTCGTCGGCTGACGACGGTTTGGCAGAGACGATTGGTGATGTGCTGAAACCGAGATCGATGAGAGGCGGTGTGAGTTCGGGCTTCTCTTCGATCTGCTCCACGCCCCCGGTGCTCAACTCGACCGTGGTTACCCCGATCAGGTCTCCCGCAACGTCGTCCGTGACCTGCTGGAGCTGCGTCGAGACCCGTTCGGCCACCCGCTCGGCCGAAGTTCGCTCGCCCTGCCCCACGGAATCGAGCAAACGTTCCAGCATCGGTCTCACTTCGTCGTTTGGTCGCCCGGCGAGATCGTCTAGCGCTTCCGACGCCTTGTCGAGACCAACGGCCTCGGTGTAGTCGGCGAGCACATCCCTGGCGGACCCGACGTGTCCCGACTCGATCAGTCGGCGAGTGAAGTGCACATGTACATCGCTACGTTGCGAATCGGCCCGCACGATCTTGGTGCACAGGGCACTGACACGGCGTGCCGAACCCAACGCAGCATATTGCTCGGCCGCCTTCTCGTACGATGCAACAGCCGCGACACGCTGGTTCTGCTTGAGGAGCAGGTCACCGACCTTCACATAGAGTGGCAGCACCTTCACCACTGCTGGCTTGTCCTCCAAGTGCCGGAGGATGTGCTGGTAGATAGCAAGGGCCTTTCGAATCTGACCCTTTTGCTCGTAGGCGCGGGCTTGGTCCTTCAGGTTGGAAACCGTTGGCACACTTGCTCCACAGCTCTCCGGGAAACTGTTACTCAGACGACAAAGCTATCCGCAAGATCGGCCGTGGCAAGAAGGTTCAGCGATACTCCAGGGCGAAATCGATCTTGCGCAACCGCTTCTGTTCCAACTCGAGATCTGCTGTGGTGAGAGGATGCCGCTCCGGCCAACCGTCGGGGAAGACCAGAGTCAACGAATCACCGTCAGCCTGCCAGGATATCTCAGGGAGTTGCTCTCTCAGCCGCGTACGGTGGAGCAGCACCGCGATTCGAAACAACACGGTGGTACGTCGGACTGGGTCCACACTGCTATCTGGCAGTGCGTCGAACGTGTCGGGCAGCAGCCGCCGCCGGTGCCCCAGTATCAGGGTCGCAAGCACGAGCTGCTCACCCCTCGAGAAGCCATTGAGCGTGGAATGCGCAACCAAGTAAGAGCCGTGACGGTGGTAGTGATCGTGTGAGATCGCCAGGCCGACCTCGTGCAGATCGACCGCCCATCCCAACATGTCCCGGTGCGCCCCGGTCAAACCCCATG
>JAUVRV010000305.1 GCA_030597435.1 Gemmatimonadales bacterium
CACCGCACCCAAACAAGCACAGCAGCACCAACGAGCTTCCCACCCCCAACACTCCCTTGATCGGTGCGTTGCGGAGGGGCAATTCAACATTCAACATACATTCATCATTCAAAACTCTCTGTCAGTCCTCATTCATCATTCTACATTCTACATTTCCCCACCTTTGGCCGCTCCTCTCCCTCTCGGATCCGATCCACCATGAAACCGCACCGGCGTCCCATCGGGACCATACTCGATAGCCAGACCATGTGCGTTGCCCAGTCCGCGTCTGGGCGTGATGTTGTGTCCCATAGCCGCCAACGCGTCTCGTACTTCTTCGGGCACACCGCGCTCCACACCCAGTGCATCGGGTTCCAGGAAGCTGACCCGTGCTGCCGCAATCGCACTCTGGATATCCATCCCAAAATCGATCATGTTCATGACCATCTGCGGTACGGTCTGCGCGATCGTGTGACCACCCGGTGTACCAATCGCAACCCAAGGACGACCATCCTGCATGATGAACAACGGAACGTCACCCGACAGCTTGTGACGACCGGGAAACGCATCCATCGGATTGCCTTTGGGCTCAAAGGTGCAATATGCCAACGAGTTGTTGAGCCAGATCCCGGTTCCCTCGGCCATGATACGTGAGCCAAAGGCGTTGCCCAACGTTTGTGTCGCCGAGACGACGTTGCCCCAGCGGTCGGCCACAACGAAGTGTGTCGTGTGCTGCTCGCCACCGAACTGGCTGGGCGGCTGGAATGGTGTTGCCCGCTCGGGATCGATCGCCGACACCTGCTCGCCCCAATACTCAGCGGACAACAACATCTCGAGTGGCGGCGGAACAACATCGGGATCACCAGCCCAGCGTAACCGTGTCCAAAACGCGTGCTTGGTAACTTCGGCATAACGGTGCAGGAACTCGACCGTGTTGTGGCCCAATGCGGCGACGTCGAATTCACTCATCATGCCGAGTCGCACCAGCGCAGGCCACGAGTTGGCGGGCGGCGATGCCGTCATGATGGTGTAGCCGCGATAGTCGATCTCTATCGGCTCCCACCACTCGGCCACGTTCTTCTCCAAATCCTCGAGCGCGAGGAATCCACCCGCTTCGCGCATCGCGGCATCGATCGCCTCGCCAATCAAACCACCGTGCACAGCTCGCGCACCCTGCTCCGTCACCAGCCTGAAGGAGTTGGCCAGATCGCGTTGGACTAGTCTGTCGCCTGCTTCGAGTGGTCGCCCTTCCTTGCCGTAGAACGCCTTTGCGTGATCGGGAAAGTCGTCGAATCCGTATTCGATCGTTGCCGCATCGTCTTCACTGAGAACGAAACCTTCGCCGGCCAGCTGGATCGCCTCTTCGAATAGCTCTGCCCACTCGAGCTTACCATACTCCTGCCACATCGCCTCCCATGCATTGGCGTTGCCCGGCGTGGACACAGCCTTGGCACCGCGCCGGTTCTGCCTGAAGTTGGGAGTGGGCGCTCTGAATACATCGCTGTCGAGACTCAGTGGCATCCGCCCGCTAGGATTCAAGAAACGCGATTGGCCGCTCTCGGCATCAAACACCATGATGGTACCGTAGCCACCCATGCCCGACATCGCTGGTTCCACCACGTTCAACGCTGCCGCAATCGCGACCGCGGCGTCAAAGGCGCTGCCACCTCTGTGTAAGACGTTGAGCCCGGCCTCTGTAGCAAGCGGGTGAGCCGTGCTCACCATGCCAAGTGGGCTTTCTGCAGGACTGTTGTCTTGCGCCTCGGCGCACCCCACAAACGTGAGCGCAGCGAATTGAAGCACAACTGCTGTTGCCACGTTGATCCGTCGTTTCAAGCCACGCATCGTAGTTTTCTCACTGGGACTGGGTGTGTGCTTTGAAAGATGTACCTTGTCGAAGCACCGTGACAGGTTTGCCGCGCACGGAAGCAACCACCTAGTACACCGCATGTTTTCGCCCGCACTCGCGAGCGCGTATTGACATCACTGCTGACGTACACCTCGCAAGTATCGATCGAAGAACTTCATCGCTCGCTTCACGTAATCGTAGCGACTGGGTTCCGTCTGTATGGTGTGCGGCTCCACTGGATAGTACATCACCTCGAAGTCCTTCTCGAGTTCAATCAGCCGTTGGACCAATCGGGCGGCGTCCTGAAAGTGGACATTGTTGTCCACCAGTCCGTGAGTGATCAGCAGGTGATCCTGTAGCCCCTCGGCATAGTAGATCGGACTCGAGATCTCGTATGCTTCCGGGTCTGCGTGCGGCACGCCGAGTATGCGGCTGGTCCAACCGTCACTGTAGTGCGCCCAGGCGGTTACGGCAGCGCGTGCAATGCCGGCAGCATAGACACCGGGATAACGGAACTGCACCATGAGTGTCATGAACCCGCCGTACGACACTCCGAAGATCCCGATTCTGGTGGAGTCGACTCCCTGTTCGTGCACCAGGTAGCTCGCTGCCGCGGCTGCACCGTCGGCGTCCTTGATCCCCATGGAACGCACTATGTCAGTACGATAGTCGCGTCCAAACCCGGCACCGCCGCGGTAGTCGAAGTCCAGCACGGTGTAACCTTGCTGCACCATGTAGTTGATCGGCCCCAAGTGTTGTTGATAACCGTACACGGAGTAGCCACGGTGCGCGAACTGGCGGTAACCACCGCCGTGAACGTGGACTATGGCTGCACGTTCCTCATTGGGTTGTTCCGGCTTGAAGATCGCGGCCCACAACGGACCGCCATCGGGATGCGTGGAGGACACGATCTCGGGCTGCACCAACGGGTGCGTGTAGTATGCGCCAGTGCCGCTCTGCGTGACTCGGGTCTCGTCCGCACCTGGTTGGGCGCGCCGCAGGAACAGGTCGGGGAGTTGGACCGTCTCACTATAGACCGCCGCGAGTCGTGATGCGTCGGGCGAGAAGTACCCTTCACTGCGACCGGGCTTGCTGGTGAGCCGTCTCATCTCACCGCCGTCGGCGTCCATCAGGTACAGATGATCGTCGGAGGGATGCTCACGGCTCGTTTGCAGCAACCAAGTGGACCTGTCGCGTGTGAGCGTGGCACCACGGACTTCCCACTCACCCTGTGTGAGCGGTGCGATCGAGCCATCCCTATTCCTTATATATAGGTGGCTCCAGCTATCCCGCTCCGATGCAAACACGAAGCGACCGTCCGGCAGCCACTCGAACAGCGCCGGTTGGAGATAGTTGGCCTGGATCGGTGGACCACCGATCCACGCGTCGTCGTGATCGTGGGTCAACACGGTTGCGTCACCCGACTCCATGTCGATTTCCGCAAACCACAGGTCCTGATGATCCTCTCCGATGATCTGCACAACGGCCCGCGTCCCGTCATGGCTCCAGTACGGACCGTGCGGCATCGTGTTCTGTTCGCCCGCTTCCTCTAATTTCACCCAGCGAACGGCAACACTCTCAGCAGGCAGCGTTGGATCGACTGACACGATCCCCATACGCACCACATCGCGCGGCTCACCGACCTTGGAACGCGCATCGTGCACACGCGAGTAGCCCGACTCATCCACATAGTCGATGTACTGTGTTGGTGGGCGCTGGCGATCGCGATTGCGCACACGGAACGTGAGGTAGACACCGTCGGGTGAGAATTGGATGTTATCCACCACTGCCGCGGATGACACGGGAATCGGCTGTGGGCGCAAGGGCAAAGCGGATCGGTTGATCACATCGGCCCGATCCCGCAAATCGTCTCGAGTGCGGATGTGCTGCAACAGATCTCGCTGCTGCGCTGCCAACCACTCGGCGGCGTCGGTTTGCACGTCTTGGTCCGGCGATACCTTGGCGGCGACAACGACAAGTGATCCATCGTCCATGTGATAGCGGTACAGTGCTTCCCTAGCCTCGAACTCGATCGCCAGCCCGTCGAATGAGAGACGTACCCGTTGTGCCGGTTGGGCCAGAGATATAACGCGCCGCGTTTCACCTGAGTTGTCGTCATACAGATAGACGCTACCAGATCTGGCCCAAACCGCACGGTCACCGTCTCGACTCCAATCCACGTTCGCGGCCGGTATGAACTCTACCTCCGCTGCGGGGACCTCCTCGACCCAACTCCCGTCGCGATCCGCCCGAAACCACGGATCGGCAGCGGCGAGATCGTCAGACTGTGGATTCTCGTTCCAGCGGAAGTACACCACCGATCCGTCCGGCGCCCACCGTATGTCTCTCACACCTAGTCCCAACCAGCGACTGTTGCGCGATGCGTCACGCATGGTAAGAGGCTCTTGAGTAGCCGTTTCGACAGTGAGATCTGATTGGCGGATGGGAGTGGGCTGGCGCTGGGAACAGAGGGGGGAGGCAACGCCGAGAGCGAGGGTCAGGATCACGGGCACGCGGAGCGATGCAATGCGAAACAGACGGGTCACATGGTCCTCACAGGGGGGGAAGTCGGGAAGGAAGCCTCGGGGCGAGAGGCCGTCAAGGAGTCAG
>JAUVRV010000208.1 GCA_030597435.1 Gemmatimonadales bacterium
CGTCGAGCGGGGGAAGCAACAAGTCAGAACGGGTCGGTGTCACCGTGTGTGGCGTCGGCCCGTTTCCACGAGGCAAACCAGAACGCTGCACGTTGTTGCAGTACTGCCGCTCCCTGCCATACGACGAGGCCAATGCCCGCGACTATGGCAGCTCCTCCGACCGCGGTTCGCCATGACAACTCCTCATCGAGAAATACGATACCAAGCATGACGGCGATGAGTGGAGTCACGAGGGTAATGAGCATGGTCTTGGTGACTTCCATGTGCTTGATTAGCCAATAGAGTAGCACGAATCCCAATGATGTACCGAACACCGCCAGATACAAGAGAGAGAACAGAGCTAGGGGCGTCCACGTGAACTGGAGTGGATTTCCCTCGGTGATCACCCCGACAACGAGAAGTGGGATGGTTCCGGCAGCCATCTGTACCATGGTAAGCAACGTGGGGTCGATATGTCCGCCTCGCAGCTTGATGAGCACGTCCGCGTACGCCGCCGACAACGCGGCCAGCACGATTGCCACACTACCCCACAAAGCCGCGGTCCCGGTGACCCTCAGTTCGTTTGAGAAGACGAGGCCGATACCCAAGATCCCGAGCACCACCCCGGCGAGCTTGGTCCAGGTCATCCGTTCGGCCGCAAGATAGAAATGCGCGATTATCAGCCCGAAGAGTGGAAACGTCCCAAATAGCAGCGCAGCGAGTCCGGACGAGATGTATTGCTCGCCCCAGTACACCAAACCGTACGCACAGGTGAAGGTCAGGATACCAGTGCCCAGCATGAGTCTCAAGTCACTGCCAGACCTCGGCATTCGGACTTTCCGGATCAACAGGAGGGGAGCTAGCGAGAGCATTGCTACAATGAAGCGCGCCCCAGCGAACGTGAAGGGCGGAACGTCTTCCAACCCGATCTTGATGAAGAGCCAGGTGGAGCCCCAGACGGCGCTCAGCAGCAACCACACTAGAATCGGTCTGTTCATGTGCTCGATCAGCCAACCATTTTTCTGGGAGGAAGCTGCCGTGCTGTCGGGTAGTGCCGCAAGCTCTCCTATTGCAAGGTCTTACGCTACCGCGTAACTTTATCTATCTGTATTCGTACCCCACCCGTTCTGAACAGAACGAGGGGTTTTTGTGTAGTCTGAAACGGGGATTGTCGTGCGTTGCCTTGCACTCAATGCTTCCTTTGAGCCACTGACGCTCGTACCCGTCCGTCGTGCCCTCCGGTTGATACTGGACGGCAAGGCGGAGATCGTGGAGAGCTGCGGCAAGCAAGTCATCCGCAGCGCCACTTTGACCGTTCCCAAGCCCGCAGTAATCAGGCTCGTCAGGTCCATTCACGTGCCGCGCAAGTTCAGACGCCAAGTCACAAATACCTTCCTGGGTGCCCGTGACGGATACAGGTGCCAATACTGTGGCCGTAGCCAGGACAAGTTCAAGTTCCGTGAATGCCTGACTCGTGACCACCTGGTGCCGTTGTCACGTGGCGGTACGAATGCGTGGGGGAATGTCGTCACTGCCTGCTCGACCTGCAACACGAGAAAGGGCAACAGCCTCCCGGCCCAGTGTGGCATGTTCCCGCTGCGTGAGCCCACGGAGCCGCACTTCGTCCACTTGAGCTGGGCAGTGCGCCGCCTCACGCCAGTTCAGGCGAAGTATATCCGGATGTTCTACGGCGCCGACACCCTGCATCAGCTGGCTCTGGCCTGACGGTGCCACGGGACGTCTGCGAACTCTAACCGCACTCACATATGCGTTGCCGCTCGTATTACCTCTGCCCACCCTCCCCCCTCTAGCGTGTTGCTCCTTCATGGCCTGGGTATCTTCAACGACTGTGTACGTGTTGGAGAGAGGACCTAGTTGACGACGTACCGCCTGGCAGACCTTTTTGCCCAACGTGTGAAGCAGCATCCAGACCGTGAGTGCCTCGTTTGCGGCGCCCGTAGGTTCACCTATGGGCAGGTGGATACCGCTGCAGAGGCTTTGGCGGCGGCGCTGCGCGATCTGGGCATCGAGGTGGGCGACCGTGTCGCAGTGGAACTGCCAAACCAGTCTGAGTGGGTCGTTGCGATGCTGGCGTTGGCCCGCCTTGGCGCCGTGTTGGTTCCCCTGAGTCCGTATCTGGGCTACCGTGAACTCAAGTATCAGCTGCGTCATGCTGAAGCGAGCCTGGCCGTTGCGGTTGAGTCCCTGGGTGGACTCGACCAAGTTGAGGTATTCGATGAGCTGATCGCAGAATTGCCCGATCTGCAGTACCTCATTTTGGTAGGTCAACAGGATTTCTGGTACGACGATCGGATCTTCCAGTTCGACGAACTCGTGCAGCGAGGCAAAAGGCGGCAGCAGGTGGAGCCTGTGGACCTCGATCCGGAGAGCAGCCCACTTGCGATCCTCTACACATCGGGAACGACGGGAAAGCCCAAGGGCGTGGTGCTCACACACCGCAACCTCGTGCGGGACGCATGGGCTACGGCCGAGGTGCTTGGGCTAACAGAGGCCGACCGCGTGTTGGCAGCAGTGCCACTGTTCACGATCTTCGGTGTGCATGTAGTGGTAATGACTCTCCTCGCAGGTGGTACGCTGGTCCTGTCGGAGGAGTTCGATCCTGCCGGCAGTCTCGATCTGATCGAAGCTGAGCAGGTCACGGTCTGTCACGGCGTGACCACCATGTTCGAGCTTTTCATGAGAGAGCGGTCGTTCAGAAGTCGGCGACTCTCCACCCTCCGGACCGGTATTGTGGCAGGAAGTCCGGTGTCCGAAGACCTCGTACGTCGGATCCGTGAGTGGTGCAACATCCAAGTCGCCTATGGCTTGACCGAGACGGGCCCGACCGTGACGATTACCCGAGAGGAAGATCCACCCGAGTTGCGTGAAACCACCGTTGGCCGGGCACTCGATGGGGTGGAGGTAAAGGTGGTTGATGTCAAGACGGGCGAATTACACGGTCCCGAAGCGGTGGGTGAGCTAGCCGTGCGCGGTGCCAACGTCATGACGGGATACTACCGCATGCCGACCGAAACGCGCCGGTCGTTCACAGAAGAGGGATTCTTCCTTACCGGTGATCTCGCGATCATCGACGAAGCCGGATACGTGACGGTATTAGGACGACGCAGTGAGGTGATCATTCGTGGCGGGTACAACATCTTCCCGCGCGAGCTAGAAGACATTCTCCGCACGCATCCGGCAGTAGACGATGTATGCGCAATTGGCGTTCCCAATCCAATTCTGGGGGAGCTGATTTGCGTGTGCGTAATTCCTGTTGAAGGTGCCATCGTCACGGGCGACGAGCTGAGAGAGTTCTTCCATGACCAGGTGGCAGACTACAAGATCCCAGATCTGGTCCGCTTCTTCGACACGTTCCCGCTCACCGGAAGCGGGAAGGTGAAGCGAAGAGAGCTGGCGCAGGTGGTGGGAATGGAGCTGAGTGCTACGTGAGAAACACATTGATCGGGCGGCCATCGCGCGCCCGGTTGGAATCATCGGTGGACGCCCCTCATGCTGCTCTGCTGATCGATTTCGACAACGTGACGCTGGGGATCCGTTCGGATCTTCAGAACCAACTTCGCAAACTTCTGAACTCAGACATGATCAAGGGGAAGGTGTCGGTGCAGCGGGCCTATGCCGATTGGCGCCGGTATCCGCAGTATATCGTCTCCCTGTCTGAGGCCTCCATTGACCTCATCTTCGCGCCGGCTTTCGGGGCGAGCAAGAAGAACGCAACTGATATCCGCCTGGCGATCGATGCGCTGGAACTCGTTTTCACAAGACCCGAAATCGGAACCTTCATTCTCTTGTCTGGTGATTCGGATTTCTCAGCATTGGTGCTGAAATTGAAGGAGTACGGCAAGTACGTCATTGGTGTCGGGATACGGGAATCCTCGAGCGATCTCCTGATCCAGAACTGCGACGAGTACTTCAGTTACAATGAGCTGACGGGCCTGGCGAAGGAAGGCGAGATCGAACACGTACGTCGTGACCCATGGCAATTGGTGGTAGAGGCCATTCAGAAGATGCTCAACGACGGCGATGTGATGCGATCGGATCGCCTGAAGCAAGTCATGCAGGGCATTGACCCCAAGTTCGACGAAAAGGACGCGGGTTTCAATAAGTTCAGCAAGTTTGTCGTTGCCGCCGCGGGGCGGGGCTTGGTGTCACCGACGAAGATGGAGAACGGTCAGTACGCAATCGCTCTCGGTTCCAACGCCAACGTTCCGCCCGAAGGGGAAGCGGCAGCCAAAACTGCGGGGACTGATGTGCAGGCAGGAAGCACAGAGACTCGCCGGCGACGCGGGCGCAAACGCAGTGAAACGGCTGCCGTGCCGAAGATCCTGGTTCTGGCCGAGAGCTTCGAGCTCCTCAAGCAAGCATTGGTGGCGATTGGCGCGGTCGGAGAGAAATCGACTGACCGAGAGCAGGCACGTGAGAAGATGATCGAGCTTCACGGAACCGATTCCGATCCGGTGTTCGAGTCGAGGCGCTTTCTGCGTATGCTACGCCAGGCACATGATGCCGATCTCATCGAGCTGATCAAGAGTGACGGTGATCAGTATCAGTTGAAGGTTGGTGGCGCAGCTGCAGTTGATCTTGGCGATCATGCGGCAACCGAAGCTGATGACAAGGCGGCGGGAGATCGAGGCGCCGCGCCCGGTGGAACCAAGAAGACCACACGGCGAAAGCGCGCAACCACCAAGCGTTCAACCGGTGTCAAGACAAGCACTGCGGCGGAGCCGGAAGGGAAATCCATTGAAGCAGGCACAGATGCTGTGACTGCGGTCGCCGCGAGCGACGAGCGAGCGATCGAAGGTGGCGAGGAAACCGAGAAGGCGAGCAAAGCGAAGAAGACCACTGGACGCAAGCGAGTCACCTCTCGGCGCTCGCCGCGAACGACTACCACCGGCGACGAGTCACCGGATCAGACGTCCTCTGCCCACACTGATGCCGCCGCGGAGTCCAAGGTCGAAGCTGGGGGGAGGGGCGAAAGTGAAGACGGCGGTGAACCGAAGGAGAAGACCACTCGACGAAAGACAGCAGGCAGTAAGCGTTCGCCGCGGCCCTCGAAGACCGAGGAAGAGACGAAGCAGGTAATCGGGCGGAACCCGAGGTATCGTCGTGGGTCACGCGGTGCGGTCCCCAAACCGACGGTTCCGAACGAAGAGCCCAAATCCAGCGAGTCGGACGAGCAGCCCATCGCTACGGCACCGACGCCCCGCAGTACGAGTGGGGCACGGTCTTTGGGGGGTCGCCGCGGCAGCCGAGGTGCGAGAACCGTTCCCCCAAGCAGTAGCGATTCTGAGAGTGCAGACCGACCGGAGCCAAAGAAGGTCGCGGAGCCAAGCATCAAAGAGGGTCCTGGTCCGCTCATCAAGGAGAGTCCCGTTGCTCCACCAACGCCCAAGGAACCTCAGCAAGGAGGTCTCTTTGACGACGGTTCCACTGCTGAAGAGCCGGAACAGGGACTGTTCGGGAGGATACGTGCTGCGCTTCACAAGGCTGTGGGCCCGGATTCACAATCCTCGGACAATGAGAGTGGATGATATCCACCCCTTTTGAGCCATTGCAGCACTCCTTCTATGCGCGCGACACGAAACGTGTCGCGCGCGCTTTGTTGGGGTGCTATCTCCGGAGCGATGTGGGCAAGGAGGTCACAATCGGCCGTATCGTTGAGGTTGAGGCGTATGTGGGACCTCACGATCCAG
>JAUVRV010000263.1 GCA_030597435.1 Gemmatimonadales bacterium
GGCCCTTGCAGCGCGTGGAGATGTTCAGCAGGCGGTTGCGCACCTTGCGAATGGTGGCGATATGATGAGTACGCCACATATCACTGCGCCCAGCGGCTTCGAGTCCCTCAAAGATCGAGCGGAACAGGCGCTCCAGGTCGGAGAAGGTTAACACACGATGCGTCGTGCCCCAGTCGTCCGTGAACTCCTTCTCAACAACGCGATCCGTCAGGAAGTCGATGAACGCATCGGACTTGGCGTCGATGTCATCGCGATTGAGCAGCACCTCGTGGTAATCGAGCACCTCGCGGAGACCCCACACCAGCGGTTGAACCGATCCAACGAGGTCGGGATGCGAGCGCAGGGTGTTCAGGTTCACACCGTCCGCCTTGAACGGCGCGTAGTAACAGACACGATCGAACGGCCGTGGATCGATCTCCAGCTGACGGTACATCTCTCGATCCCCGTCGGTCAGCTCGCCGGGCTGGTCTAGAAAACACAGGTCGGGACCTTTGACGTTTATGCAGACCGCTGCAATGCTCCCTTTGTGAGACGGAAACTTCTGGAATATGCTCGTGAGGAAAAACTCGACCGCACTGGTTTTGGTAGCCAACCCCGACACACCGGAGATGTTCAGGTGCGCCGACGCTGGTCCCAGTAGGAAATCGGCATCCAAATACACCGGCGCACTCATCCCCCCCCCGGTGTAGAGACCGATGGGTATCCCGCCCACCGGCTCCGCCCGCATATACGTGTCCATGCGCAGCGCAAACTCCACGTCCTCCTTGGTAGCCGATCTCACCGCCGCGAGAGGCACGGGCTGCAGCGGTTCTTCCGGATGCTGTCGCAACACGGCACCCGTCCAGAGTCGGACCTCGGTGCGTCGCGTCGGACCACGGGTTCTCGCCGGATCACCTTCGGCAGCGACCACATCGTGCAGTGGTGTAGCAAGATCGGAATAGGAGCGGCCGTCTGTAACAACTGCATAGACGACACGGTCCCGCTCGCCATCGACCCTGACGATCGCTCCGATCCCGAGGTCGGTGTCCGTCGCAGTCCAGAACTGGAACTGATGAGGACCAGCCGGCATTGCCTCCGTCGCGACCACACGCCCAATGGTGCGGTTATCATCCGATTGTGTCACAGCCACTCCCCAACATGAGCACGCAGGTAGGACTCCACTTGTCGAATCGGGTATATCAGCCGATCCCAGCGGCTATCGGGTGCTGACAGTGGAGAACGTTCCGACAACATCCAGGCACTGATCTCACTGGCTTGCTCCACCGCTTCCGCAGTCGGCGCCCGCTCCAGCCTCACCAATCCATAGAGTAGATCGTGTTCGTCCCATGGCCACAACCGAAGATACCACGAGTACGCTTTGTCACGCCCATCGGTGCCGCGGGCAAACACACTGGAACGGTATCCGGCCGGCAAGGTCAGCGCAGTCCTGAGATCGTCACCGTCCAGGAATTGCGTCTCATGGCTCTTGATCAATCCGAGAATCCGCGACGCATCCTCCTGCCTCAAGTACGACGTAATCGAACCGTCAATCACCAACCAGCCCCCGGGGCGGTCCCGAAGATACGAAAGCATGACAGTCAGCTCGACACTTTCACGCCGGGACTCCACCACCCTTGCCGCGAGGTGTACGTCGAGGATCGGATGTTCGCGGTCAGCTCCTCCGCTGTCGTACAACGGGAGCCCCGTAGTCTCGAGCTGGCACAACTGATCCCCGGAGAGCCGGTCGATGCCGACCGCAATGAATTCCTCTGATGCATGATGCTGCACGGAGAGGCTCTCGTCTCGTCTCCCTAACACGGCTGCCGCAACGTAGCCACGAATGACCGGGACAAGGCCAAATCTGCCAGCCACTGAGTACCGCTGTATCCCGTCCAGGAATCCGGTCCCACTCGGAGACGTCTTTGCTTCCCCGACATCGATGGCTCGGACAGACTCGTGCTCGAGTGCCGCGGCGGAGCTGAACGGCCTACTGAGCGGTTGAGGAACGTGCGTGAGAACGGATGTGCCCCCTACCTTTCCGTTCGCTGCCAGAATGGCATCCTTGAGGAGGTGGCCTGCTGAGCGGGGAGTCATATCCCTCGATCGCCCTCGGTCTTCCTAACGGCCCCATCGCAGGGGCGGCGACGGGGCCGTCGAAGGCCTACCTATGCGGTCCCGCTTCCGGAAAGGGGGGCACATCGATCAGCCAGAAACCTGCAAGATGCCCGTCGCTATCGACCTCGGCCAGCAGCTTGTCTGCCACGGTTACCGACTCAACGGTCCGGGGATCGCCAACCACGATATGGATGATCGACTTGTCGCCGCTTTTCTCACAGCGAAGGGGGACCTTGAGTTCCACCACGCCCGTGGTTCGCTCTTCGGTATTGGGGTAGATCTTCAAATGGCCTCGTCGCTTTGAAGCTGGCGGTACCAATTCGCTCACCGACTCACTCTGCGGCCAGACGACCACCTCGAGACCTGTCATTACCGGACCGGCCAATCCGAGCGACACGAACGAGCCTCCAGGGCCTCCCATCTCAATGACGCCCTGTGACTCAGGATCGGCGCTTGCCCCCAAAAGCCTCCCCGAGAGAATCTCCGTGTCGAAATCCCACCGGTACTCTACTCGCGGCAGGTCGCTCTTTAACGGTACGACTTCGGTAACGAGTGTCATGATCCGTTCATTGCATTAGAGTGGTTGACGTTCGATGCGCAGTGCTAGCACGCTACCTGTCCTGGACAGAGAGTGCATCCATGAAATCGGCGATCCTGGTCAGCCCGCTTGTGAGGTCTTTCTCCGACGCCGCAAACGACATGCGTACCCACCGCTCGTCGCCGAATGCTTCACCCGGGACCAATGCCACCCCACGCTCAGCCAACAACCGCTCACAGAATGTAAGGGCACCGTCCATTTCGCTGTCAAAAAAGTTATCCACCCGAAAGAAAAAGTAGAACGCTCCCAGGGGCTCCACGAACTCCACGCCAGGCAGCCTGTCTCTGAAGTGCTTCACCACGCGATCACGTCGCCGCCTGAACTCGTCGACCATCTGCGCCACATCTGCTTCTACCCGTTCATCAGAGTAAGCTGCGGCCGCAGCCCACTGCGCCGGGTGCGACGCTCCCGACGTTACGTGCGATTGGAAACCAGACATTGCCTTGACCAGGGGACGAGGCGCAAGCGCAAACCCAATGCGCCAGCCCGTCATGGAGAAGCTCTTGCTGACACCGTTCACCATGACGACTCGCTCCAACATGTCATCCGGGAAATCCAATACCGATGGTGCCGGGCCCGATCCATAGTGTATCCGGCGGTATATCTCGTCGGAGATGACCCAAACTTTCCGCTCCTTGGCCCAAGTGAGGATCGCATCCAGCTCGGGGCGCGTATATACAGCCCCCGTAGGATTCGAGGGCGTGCACAGAATCAACCCCTTCGTCTGCGCACTCGCGGCCTTGTCGAGTTGATCCACACCTACCTTCAGGGACCACTCGGCATGACCCGGCACCGTCACAGGTTTGGCCCGGGCCAGATGCACCATTTGTGGATACGACACCCAGTACGGTGAGGGAATCAACACCTCGTCACCCGTACTGAACAAAGCGAAACACGCGTTGAACATGGACTGCTTGGCACCCGACGACACGATGATGTTGTCGGCGTTGACCGGCCTACCCCCTGAGAGCAGAGACAGTTGCCGCGCAGCCGCAGCTCGGAGGTCCAGGATCCCCACGTTTGCCGGATACTTGGTCTTACCCTGTTGGATGGCCTTGATTCCAGCTTCACAAACGATTCGCGGAGTATCGAAGTCGGGCTCGCCAGCCGACAGGTTTACGATGTCTTCGCCCGCGGCTCTGCGGCGTTTCGCTTCCTGGTCGATCGCCAGTGTTGCCGAAGGTTCGAGATGCTCGAGGTTTCTCGAGCGTTTGAATTCGGTTTCAGTCGACTTATCCGTCACGGCTTCACCACTCCATAGCGTTTGAGAACCGCCAATGTGGAATCTAAAGGTAGCGCTTCTACAGTCCCTCGGTATCCTGTGACCGAGGTAGCAAAGAAGAGTGAGTTGTAGATTGCCTCCTCAGTAGCCTCGATTGCAGCCTCGAACAAGGGACTCATTTGATTGTTCGTCAACGGACCGGCATCAGACAAGTCCGCCACCGGTACCGTACTAAACACTATGACGAAATCACCGGAGCCGTTCGTCATCGAGCTGCCCGTCCGAGCCAAGCCGGCCAACGCCCTCCGGCCTAACCGGGTCAGGTTGCGATTGTCGAGAGGCGCATCGGTGGCCACAACGATCATGATAGACCCATCGCCCACATCTTCTCTCACCCCCTCGTCCCCTGCTTCATCTCCTGCCCCTCCTTCCCCTACTACTCCCCTCAAATAGTACCTCCCCAGCTCCTTACCCACCGGCGCACCAGCAATTGACAGAACACCACCAAAGTTGCTCTGCACCAAGGCACCCACTGTCCAACCCCCGAGGTCGTGCGGCAACTTCCTACTCGAGGTTCCAATACCGCCCTTCCAGCCAAACGCGACAGTCCCTCTCCCGGCTCCGACGCTGCCCTGCTCTACTGGACCTGTATCCGCCCCTCTGATCGCGGTCAACACATCCACCTCGGCAATGGGTCGAAGCCGGATATGATTCAGATAGCCGTCGTTGGTTTCGCCGACCACCGGATTGGCTGACCTGACGTTCTCGTTCCCCGGCAAGGACAGCAGATAGGTGAGTACGGCATCTGCCGCGCGCGGCACGCACAAGGTGCATGTGAGAACGATCGGTGACTCCAGCTCGCCCAGCTCCTGAACCTGTGTGGAGCCGGCAAGCTTGCCAAATGCGTTTCCGATCACGACGGCCGCCGGGACCTTTTCGCGAAAGACGTTGCCACCATGGGGCAGGATCGCGGTCACTCCGGTGTTGATCGAGTCTCCGCTCACCAGCGTCACCTGCCCCACTCTCACTCCTGCCACATCCGTAATGGCATTGAGAGCACCCGGCTGGAGCACGCCGACGCTGATCCCGAGATCTCTGGCA
>JAUVRV010000358.1 GCA_030597435.1 Gemmatimonadales bacterium
AATGAAGCAAGAACTGCGGATGAATCCGCGCCTGTACCAGGCGATGGATCTTCTGTACATGCCGCTCTTGGAACTGCAGCAACATCTGAAGGAAGAACTCCTCACCAATCCTTTCCTCGAGGTGCAGGAGCCCGACGAGGATGAGGATCAGGCAGCAACTGACAAGGAGAAGGAGAAGGAGAAGGAGCAGGCCGCAGCCGAAGACGGTAGCGAGGTCAATTGGGAAGACATACTCCTCGACGGGTTCGAGACTGGCGGTAGGCGAGCCGAGTACGAGGAGCGTGGGTTCTTCGCGCCGACCTCGGTGCAGAAGCGGGATCTCTCAGACCATCTCTACGATCAACTACAGATGCTGGATCTCACACCGCGGCAGCTGTTTCTCTCGGAGCTGTTCGTGGGGAATATCGAAGAGGATGGCTACCTGAGGGTCACTTTGGAGGAGATCGTAGACGGCGCTAACACGCTTCTTTCGGAACAGAACCAGGCGATTCTCTGTGCTCAGGGAGAGACGGCCGGAATGCCGGAACCGTTCACACTGGAGGAAGCTGAGCAGCTTCTGGCGATAATGCAGAAGCTCGATCCTCCTGGTATCGCGGCTAGGGATCTCCGTGAGTGCTTGATCCTTCAGTTGAAGGAGTTGGGCGAGCAAGACACGCTCACCTACAAGCTCGTCGACGAAGCTTTTGAGGACCTCATCACCCACCGGTGGAGCGAGCTGGCGAAACGCTATGGCCTAGATCCCCGTGAGGTCCAGGATGCAGCTGATGAGCTTGCCAGGCTCGATCCAAAGCCAGGGATTCAACACCTCAGCGCCGGCGATGCATACGTCGTACCGGATCTTACAGTTGAGAATATCGATGGGCAGTACCGTGTCTTCCTGAATGACGGTGGGGTACCACGGTTGCGTATCAGTCGGATATATCGGGAGATCGCTGGAGACAAGAAGAAGTTTGTGGGTAAGAACCGTGAGTTCATCACGGAAAAGCTGAACAGCGCCAGTTGGCTGATCCAGGCGATTGAACAACGTCGGCAGACGATGCTGAAAGTGATGAACTTCATAGTCGACAGGCAGCGTGATTTCTTCCAGAAGGGTGTCGAGCACTTGCGGCCGCTCACACTTCGAGAGGTTGCTGACGTCATCGAGATGCATGAATCCACCGTGAGCCGAGTGACGAGTAAGAAATACGTACAAACCCCGCGTGGCGTGTACCCGCTGAAGTTCTTCTTCTCCAGTAGTCTGGGGACTACCACGGGAGAGGATGCCAGTTCCCGTGCGGTCAAAGCGCAAATAGAGAAACTCGTCGGCGATGAGGATACGACCTCGCCGCTAACCGATTCAGCAATCGTCAACGCGCTCAAGGATCGCGGTATCCAGATAGCACGACGCACGGTCGCAAAGTACCGCGATCAACTTGGCATACTCCCCGCACGTATGCGCAAGCGCGTATGACACTTGCCGCCAATACCGATCCTGTAGAGGTGAGTGTATTGGTACCTGCCAAGGACGAGGCAGAGAACCTACCAGAGTTCGTTAGGCAGTGCGCTGAGGCGTTGGAGCCACAGCCCTTCGCCTGCGAGGTCGTGGTGATCGATGATGGCAGTGCGGACGGCACTGCAGACGTTCTGCAGGATCTCAGAAGGGAGCATGGTTTCCTTCGTGTCGTGACGCACCGCACCAACCGTGGGATTTCCGACGCTCTAAGATCCGGCAGTGAAGTGGCACGCGGTCACATTTTCGTGTTCTACCCCGCTGACTTGCAGTTCTTGCCTGCAGAGATTCCGTCACTCGTTGAACCGATAAGATCGGGCGAAGTGGACATGGTGACCGGCACGAAGCAGGGGCAGTATGAGAAGGCCCTTGTGTCGGGCATATACAACCGGATGTGTCGCTGGTTGTTTGGGGTGAAGGTCACGGATTTGAACGCGGTCAAGGCCTATCGCCGTGAAGTGATGGAGGTAGTCCCAACCAGACCTGACTGGCACAGGTTCATGGTACCGATTGCCGCTGCAGACGGTTTTAGGTTGACGGAGCGTCCAGTGACATTGCACCCTAGGCTCCATGGACAGTCAAAGTTTGGTATCGGCAGAATCCCGGTGGGAATACTCGACCTATTGTCCGTTTGGTTCCAATTGCGGTTTGGCCGCAAACCTCTGCTGTTCTTTGGTGTCCCCGGGGGCATACTGATCCTACTCGGATTTCTCGTAGGTATCGTTGCCATAGCGTTGCGGATCGGAGGTGTGGGATTCAGACCTCTGCTGACGCTCACCGTGATCCTGGTCATCTCAGGAATCGCATTGTTCGGTTTCGGCTTCATAGGTGAACTGCTGGCAGGGCAGAGAGAGGAACTGCGATCTCTGTCGCGTTCGGTTGAGCGCTTGTCCTCCGACCGCTCTCATCTCGACTCCTGAACTACAGTGCGCGTCGTTAGTATTGCCCACTCCTATCCCCGATGGGACGGAGACGTGGCTGGTGCATTTGTTGAGCGCCTCGTTCTTGGCTTGAAGCAGCGTTCGCATCACATTTCGGTTGTAGCTCCCGCAGACCAGGGCGACGGCGGTCAAGTCGAGCACCATGGCATCGCAGTCACCCGCGTTCGGTACGCTCCAGCTAAGCTGGAGATGTTGGCCTATACCGGGCGCATGAGTGACGCAGTGACCTCAGTTTCGGGAATGATCTCGTTTGCTGCTCTGATTCTGGCGCAGACGTGGGCGACGATCCGCGAACTGAATGCCGGGCGGGTTGACCTCGTTCACGCACATTGGTGGATTCCGGGCGGAGTGACAGCCTGGCTTGCCACCTTCGTTCGACGTAGGCCCTTCGTGCTAACGGTCCACGGAACCGATGTGGCAATCCTGGAAACATCGTCGCCCGCCCGACGGCTAGCTCGCGTCGTGTTGCGCAAGGCCAGCGCCATCACTGCGGTGTCATCGTATCTTGCGGAACGCGCGGCGGAGGTGGCCGGCATCGACGTCTCGGAGATACTGGTACAACCAATGCCGTTGGATGTGGACCGCTATGCGCGAACGAGTGTCGGTGGTGCTGGCATCGTCACCGTCGGACGATTGGTGCAGCAGAAACGCATCGCAACATTGCTCGAGGCGGTCGCTCGACTCCGCAAATTGGGAAGTGTCATTCCGCTCACCGTGATAGGGGATGGTCCCGAACGGCGTTCGCTGGAGTATCATGCAAGGCAATTGGGAATCCAGGAAACGCCGCGGTTTGTTGGTTCGGTCCAACCGGAGAGTATTCCAGCCGCGATCGGTGACGCCGACGTTTTTGTCTTTCCAGCGTTGAAGGAAGGGCTAGGCCTAGCCGTGGCCGAGGCTCTGATGCTCGGGGTACCTGTGGTCGCGGCAAAGGATGGGGGAGGTGTAACAGACATGGTTCCGTCGAGTGGTGCGGGGCGACTGGTGGATAGTGTTACACCCGATCAACTTGCCGATGCCATTCAGGACATCTTGAACGATCCATCGAGCAGGAGCAGTGCCGCCAGGCTAGGCGAGAGGTTGAAGCAGCAGTTAGCTCCAGACAATGTGGCCGGAGTCTTCGAGGCTTTGTATGGTAGGGTTGCCAACGCAGGGCGGTATGCGATTACGTAAGGTCCTGGTGTGGATGGGACAGCTTGTTCTAGCGGTCCTGGTCATCGGATTCGTTGGACGCTCGGTCATGTCCAACTGGGGTGAGTTGAGTGCGTTGGATGTTACT
>JAUVRV010000192.1 GCA_030597435.1 Gemmatimonadales bacterium
CGGCTTCAGTCGGAGATGGCGGAACTGGAGTCAGTTACCTGACACTTCCGCTTGAATCTCCTGGGCTACCCTGTCTACTTCGCGCCATACCCGGAGCAGGTTTCCACCCCACAGCTGGGCAATATCCTCGTCGGAGTAACCGCGGCGTACCAGTTCGACGGTCACGTTCATAGTCTCGCTGGCATCGCTCCATCCAGCTACACCGCCACCGCCGTCAAAGTCGGAGCTGATGCCAACGTGAGCGATCCCGATCAGCTCAACTGCATGATCGATGTGATCCACGAAATCCGACACGTTGGCCGGCGGCCACCGCTCGTCCAGTACAGCCGCGCGGCTGTCATACTCCGCGCGCTGCTCCTCGGACATGTTTCGGAAGGCCGCATAACTTGTGATGCCCATTCCCTCTCGCAGCTCCCTCAACGCGGCTTCCTTCTCGGGCATCACCTTCACGAAACCGCCCAGGCCGACGATCTGGGCCACTCCGCCATTCTCCTTCATGGCTAACAGCTGCTCATCGTCCAGGTTGCGCGCCACATCTGCCAGCGCCTTGGTGGACGAATGGGAGGCAATGATCGGTGCACGGGACAGAGTTGCCGCATCCAACATGGTCTTCTTCGATACGTGCGACACGTCGACCATCATGCCGACCCGGTTCATCTCGGCAACTACTTCCTTGCCGAAGTCGCTCAATCCGCCGTGCTCCTCTTCCGCATCGCCCAGCGACTCTCGCGGTGTGGAGGAGTCACCGATGTCGTTGTGACCACCGTGCGTCAGCGTCATGTAGCGTGCGCCAAGATCGTAGTAATCCTCGACCAGCGTTATGTCCTTGCCCACCACGTAACCGTTCTCGATGCAGATAACGGCTACCAGCTTGCCACTTTCTACTATGCGCTCGACGTCGTCCGGCGTATAGGCCAGCTCGATCTGATCGGGATGCATGTCCTCGGCCAGCCTATGAATCGCCGCGAACTTCATCAGCGCATCAGCCTTGGCCGCTGCATTGGCTTCGGGTGTGCGCTCACCCTGTCCGACATAGACCACGAAGAAGGCAACGTCCAGCCCACCTTCCCGCATCTTGGGTAGGGTAACCTGCCGCCCTTCACGCACTCCCGGATCGACTTCCTCGGTGGCGAAGTTGGCAGGGATGTCGTCATGTGTATCGATGGTCAGCAGGCTAGGGTGGAGTTCCGTCGCGTGCGCTACGATCTCTTCCTCTGTGATCTCGTTGGTACATGATGTCAGCAGCGTAGCGGTAAACGCTAAGCCTAAGAACTTGATGAATCCACGATGCACAATTGCCTCCGTGGGACGGGGTTCCGATATCAGTGGTTTGAGGGACTGCGAATAATAATGCCGATCCAGCACAATTGCCGGTCCAAGCGATAACCGTGAGCGGACTGGCTTCACTCATCGCAGAGTCCGATCTCAGCTTGCCGCTGCCGGACTGCCGGTTATAGTAGGAGTTCTGGTTGACGTTAGTGGTCGGCACCCTTCAGCCGAACACCAATCCGGACGTGACTGGTTTCCGCCTGAGTTCACACCAATGGAGTCAATGAAATGCCTTCCCCATCGCCGCAATCGACATTTCGTCACAAACATCTGATCGCACTCCTGATGCTCTTGACCCTGGGCATCGCTATCATCCCCCGAGCGATTGAGGCCCAGGGGATCGACGAAGCCTATAGTGCGAAGATCCTCGAATTCACGACTGAGCCGTTCTTCCTGACCCCTCATGTAGACCATCTCCCGGCCTCCGAGACCGTACCAACTCCCCTCGATGTCCTGGGTCACATAGCGGGTGCAGCAGATGTACTCAGTTATCCCGCCGAAATCTACGAATACATGCGTGCGGTGGCCGCAGCATCCCCGCGTGTCGAGGTGGTGTCACTTGGCATGTCCGAGGAGGGCCGCGAGATGATCCTCGTGATCGCCGCCGACGAGCAGACCATGAGCCGCCTCGACGAGTACAAGAGTATGCTCGTGGCCCTGGCCGACCCGCGAGTAACTGATGAGAGCCGGGCCGAACAGCTCTTCGCGACAGCCAAGCCGATCTATTGGGCCACGGGTGCCATCCACTCCGGCGAGACGGGGTCTCCCGAGATGTTGATGGAACTCGTTTACCGACTGGCGGTCGAGGAGTCAGATTTCATCAGGGCAATCCGTGACAATGTCATTGTGATGGTCACACCTGTAATCGAGGTGGATGGCCGCGCCAAGCAGGTCGACGTGCATATGGCAAAGCGAAAGGACCCGGATGCGAACGTGCCCTCCCGATTGACGTACTGGGGCAAGTACGTGGCTCACGACAACAACCGAGACGGGATCTCGTTGGGACTCAAGCTGTCACAGCACGTCATGCGCGCGTTCTTGGAATACCGGCCAACCGTATTCCACGATTTGCATGAGTCTGCTTCTCACCTGTACACATCTACCGGTAGAGGTCCGTACAACGCCTGGGTCGATCCGATCGTCATCAACGAGTGGAACAACATCGCCTACCATGAAGTGCGAGAGATGACGGCATTTGGAGTACCGGGTGTATACACCCACGATTTCTACGACGGATGGGGGCCCAACTACATGTTCTGGGTCGCCAACATGCACAACTCGATTGGCCGGTTCTATGAGCCGCAAGGTGCCGGCGATGGCTCGACTCGTGTGCTGCGCACCAACGTAGAACGCAATTGGAGCCGACCGAACACTCCGCTGCGCGAAGTCATGTGGTCGATCCGCAACAACGTGAACCTGCAGCAGAGCGCGTTGTTGGTTGCGATGAACTACGTTGGCACCCATCGTGAGGAATTCCTGCGGAACTTCTACCGCAGGAGCCAACGGTCCGTGACCAAGGCGACAGCCGAGGGCCCGGCAGCCTACGTGTTCCCCGCCAGCGACCACAAACCGGGACAGCAGGCAAGGCTGTTGCAGCTACTTCAGAGAATGGGTGTGGAAGTGCACCGGTCGGACGGCTCCTTCACCATCGAAGGCACCGAGTACGGTGCGGGCAGTTATGTGGTTCGTATGGACCAACCGTATTCGCGCACCGCGGACATGGTGTTGGACAAACAGTATTACAACCCCAATGATCTGAGGCCATATGACGACGTCGGTTGGACGCTCGGCCCGCTTTATGACGCCGAAACGGCTCGTATCGAAGACGCGGCGATCCTTTCCGAGGGAATGACGCTCGTCAACGCAACGATCGCGGCACCAGGCGGGATCGAGAATGCGTCACGGTCGATCTTCCTGGTACGATACAATGCAGACAACAACCTGGCCGCATTCCGCTTTGCTCATCCTGAACTCACCATCGAAGCCGCCGAGCAACCGTTCACCGCAGATAACATCGATTTCGGTGCAGGCAGCTTCATCATCCGAGCAAGTGAAAACCCCGGCAATCTCGGTCAGATTCTGGAACGGGCGGGTGAGCAGTATGGTTTCTTCGCCTTGGGAGTGTCTTCTGCACCGCAGGTTCCCACTCACGCGGTGGTCACACCACGCACCGCGGTAATGCACACGTGGACCACAACGCAGTCCGAAGGCTGGATGCGCATGGGATTGGACGAGTACGCCATTCCATACGACTACATCTCGGTGCACGACGTGCGCGACGAACCCAACCTGATCGACAGGTACGATGTAATCATCATGGGGCCTTCTTCTGCCGACGCGCTGAGCATACTGAACGGGATGTCGGGCGGCGATCCGATTCCCTGGAAGGCGACCGCACTCACACCCAACCTGGGTTACAACGACGAGACCGACGACATGCGTGGTGGGCTGGACTTGGAAGGCGTGCTGCACCTGGCAAACTTCGTAAAGGCCGGCGGCACGTTCATCACCCTTGCAAACAGCTCGTCCCTGCCGATCCACTTCGGTCTGGCGCAGGGCCTCAGAGTCAAGTCAACACCGAATCTCTGGGCCCGAGGCGGCGTGTATCGCGCCAAGCTGAAGGCACCGGAGAGTCCCCTGGCGTACGGTTATGCCGACGAGTTGGGCGTGTACTTCAACTCGGCCCCGGTGTTCCAAGTCAGCAGCGGCGGATTCGGACGCTTCCGGTTTGGTGGCACCGTCGCTGCCGATCCGGGCGGTCCTGGCAGTACCACGGAGCGCCGCACGGGGCGTGGCGGCGCTGACGAAGAAGACATAGTCCAGGGACGTCCCCGGAATCTGGGTCAGGCCGGCGTGGAACAGTTCCAGCAGGAAAACCGTGGCGCGGCTCCCCAACGTCGTGGCGGATCGACCGGCACGGCACACCTGCGCACCATCTTCGCGTTCTCCGCCGATCCAGAAGAACTCCTGATCAGTGGCGGTATCAAGAACGGACAGGAGATGACGAGTGCGCCTGCTTTGGTAGACGTCTCGTTGGGTGAAGGACACGTCATTCTGTTCAGCTTCAACCCGTTCTGGCGCAGCGAGACGCTCGGATCATATGCTCTTGTGTTCAACGCGCTGATGCATCACGGGAACTTGGACACCAAGGGATCGCAAGATGAGGTTGCCACCGAAGCGTCTGGGCCGGGCAGATAGACGCACCACGGGTTCCCAATAACGAAACGGGCTTCCAGATATTTGGAAGCCCGTTTGTCTTACGCGTCTCAGTGACTGAGACTCATCGCACTCACTGAATTTGGATCTGCTTGTACACGCTGAAGCCCGGCCACTGGCTGTTGCCTTGAGCACCGCTACCCAATCGCAGCGTCACGAAGAACCCTCGCGTGTTGCCGGCTATGGCGTTGAGATCGATGGATAGTCCATTCAACATCTCACCCGTGTTCAGCGGATGGGAGATCTCGTATACCGTCACGCCACCGAGGTCGTTGCGGAACGCGCCCAAAACATCATTGTCCGGATCGTTCTTGCCGCATGACGTCTGACTCGAGTTCGTGCACTTGGCTGTTAGATACCGATCCAGTCCACCGTCCGCCGGATCGTACTCCCACACATCGTCGCCCTCCTCGGCCGCTCCTGCCACACCGATCGGCGCGTCTCCGTCGCCGTCCCAGTCGAATCTCAGACTGTTGACCCTGTTAGATCCCGGAACAACCACTGCGGCATAGAAGTTGTCGCCGTCGTTCATCCAATACAGATCAGCCATCACTGTGGATCCCTTGGATAGGTTCACCGGGAATTGCTCGTGCTGGGCACACTGCCATTCATCCTGCCCAATCTCTCCGTTTAGCGGCAGATCCGGCGTACCGAAGCCGGGTGCGCAGCCGATGACGGTGAAGGTGAGACCGGTCCGGTCCGGATCGACCGGGATAGTCACCTCCTGCTCCAACGCAGACGGGCCGTCATACGTCGTGTTGAGGGCCAAGAATGGGTCATGAGGACCGTACGGAGGTCCCGTCCTGGGACCGTTGTTTGCCTCGCTCGTGTTGTCCGCAATCGTGCGGCCCCAAACGAACAGCTCGTTCACCATGGGTGTGGACGCAATCGTCCAGTCGACGCTGGCCACACCGTCTGTGTTCGGATTCGGATTGTCCCTGTCGAAGTCAGTGATGATCTCGCTGGCAGTGACAGATCCATCGACGGTCGGATTATCAAACCTCACTGTTGCGCCCTTGACCGGGTTGCCAAACAGATCGGTCACCTTCACCGCGGCTGGCAGCGTAGACCCAGCCAACGCAATCCGCTCGGCGTCGTTCGAATCCACAAACTCGAACTTGCCGGGAAGAACCATGATGAACTTGCTGTTCAGACTGCCGGTTCCGTAGCCACCACCACGGTCGAGCAGCACCATCTTCTTGGCAACCAGCGGCTGGGGCACTACTGCCGAGAGGACCTTGTCCTTCACGACCTTAGCGAACCGGAACAATGGGTTCGTGGGCTCCTGCGCAATGGGGCAGTTTGGCGTCGCGTGTGGCAGCGCGTAGACTGGCAACCCCGTACGATCGCTGAAGTGGAACAGGGTGATGGTCTCTTCCTGCGAGTGATCCCAGACCCTGTCTTCCTCAATCGGAAAGTCGTTGGCGTCAC
>JAUVRV010000176.1 GCA_030597435.1 Gemmatimonadales bacterium
CTTGTTTACGGTTGAGCCGGCCGAGATGGTGCGGATTAGTGGCGCTGGGGGACACACGGGAGACATGCACTTCGCCGGACAGAACCCGTCATTCGGAGCGGTCATCGACTACTACCTGCACGACAAGCTCGACTCCGACGCAACCTCCATCACGATTCACGACAGTGCCGGCAACGAAATCAACGGAGTCCACGCCAAGAACACCGCAGGTGTCAACCGAGTCAACTGGAACCTGCGACAAACAAACATCGGCCCGGCGATGCCGGTCAGTGGAATGAACAGAGGCCCCGCCGGTCCCTGGGTCCTGCCCGGCGAGTACACCGTACGCCTCACTGCCGGTGGCACCACTATGGAACAGACCTTCACCGTGTCCGACGACCCCCGCATCGATGTCGATTACGCTACGCGAGTGGCATGGCACCGTGCGGTGAGCAACCTGGCGGCCCTCGTGAAGGACTACCTGCCAATCGTGGATAGCGTTACCAAGACCCAGGAACGGCTCGACAGCCTCCCTGCGGAGGCCCAGTCAGCCCACGGCGAGTTGATTGCGGAGATCGAGGAGGTGTACCCCCAGCTCAAAGAGCTGAGGAGTCGTTTGAGCAGGCTCTACGGTCAAGTCAGCAGGGCACCGGCACCATTCACGGCCGACCAGCGCTCACAGCAAGCGTATTTGGAGGATTGGATTCGGCGTTTGGAACCGAGCGTGGCGCGGATCCTAGGTGCAGAAATGCCGTAGGTGAGAGAAAGGGGAACGGAGAAAGGAGAAAGGTGAATTGAGCAATGCAGAAGCATGTCCGTTCCCTTTCCCTTTTCCCTTTTCCCTTTGGTCAGTCCTCCAACGTAAACCCGATCTGCATCACCACCTGCCAGTGGTTCAGCTTCTGGTCCTCGATGTGTCCTCGGATCTCCTTCACCTCCAGCCAACGCATGTTGCGCAGCGTCTTCGCCGCCCGCGTGAGTCCGGTGTTCACCGCATCCTCGATGCTCTTGGGCGATGTCCCTACGATCTCGGTCTTCTTGTAAACGCGATTAGTCATGTGTGCTGTCTCCATGTTGTATTGCTGATGTGGTCCACTGCAGCTGGGGTTCCCTAGCCTCAGCCCGTACCACTATCGCTCAACCTGAGCGAGCCTGAATCGACTTCAACGAACCCGACGGAAACTCGGTCGACTAGGCCGGTCTGTCGGGTCCCGGGCTCACGGGATTAGCTGCCATGCCCTGCCCCCGCTGCCCCCGCTGCCTCCTCTCCTTCTGGCTCTCCCAGGACCAGCGGCACCTTCACCAACCCACCCCGGGTCGACATCAAGTGGACCGTGCCCTCCACTCCCGGCAATCCATAGGTACGTACTTCGAACGTGACCGACTTGGTCTCCCCCGGTTCCGTCCAGCCCGCGCTGATCACCTTGTTCCGACGACTGGGTGTGACAATGCGAACCTGCTCCTCACCTTGCTGCATGAGTTCCTCGTCGAACTCGAGCCTGACACGATCCTCCTGTACGATTTTCACCAGTTGAGCCTGTTTCAGCGCGGTGGGCAGCTGTCCACTGTTGGTCCAACTGACGGTGACTTCATATGTGGTACTGTCACCACTCCCACGATGAACCCGCACACGTGTATCGACATCGTCTATCTGCGGTAGGTGCATCGCCATCTGGATGTTGAACAACGCCTGGTTCTTGGCCCACCGCTCCAGCTCCTCGGGCGGACCGTTCTGCGAGAAGAACTTGGGATGGAACCCGCCGATTTCCACCTGACCCAACGTGGGATGCTCGAAGGGCTCCCACTCGCGGAAGCCTCTACCGCCGTTCCCCTGGTCGTCCCAGGTCAGTGCATCGAACTGATCGAGCAATCCGTCGTTGTTGTAGTCCTCCATGGCGCCACCGTTCCACAACTCGTCGCCATACCAGATGGAGCCATAATACCAGTAGCCGAAATCAGGACTGTGCCCGAAAAGCGGGCCCGGACTCGCGGAGTCCCCGGTAAACGGGTTTACCGGCACGCGCATTCTATACGTGTAGTACACGTCACCAGCCCAGGGATACCCCGTAATGTCCATTCCCAGACTGTCGAAGTACACGTAATAGGCGAGGTCCTCGGGATACATCCGCTCTTCGCTCTTCGACGTGGATGGCGGACGCAGGTGCATGGGAACACGAGTGTCCTGAGAATTGGCAACGGACACGTTGGGGTGACTGAGCAGGAACAGAACAACCGCTCTGGTCTCGGTTTCGCTCAGCGGAAAAGCGCCTGCGCCAAACTGTGTGTACCCGCGACCTGTCTTATCACCACCCGTGTCCGGACGCCAGTTCTCGGGGTAGTTGCGGTGGAGGTCCAAACCACCGATACCGTCCTCATTGAACCGACCGTCACCGTCGTTGTCTATCCCCTCCGACACAACGATCCACTCACCTTCGCCCGGAGGGGCCCGTCGCATCAAGCGACCTGAAGGATCGCGGTCGTCGAGGATCATCGTCGCTTCCTCATCGTCGTCCGCTGCCGGTCGATACCTGATCTGATAGATCACACCGTCACCGTCGAGATCCTCTGGTGGATCCTCGTCGATCAAGCCGTCACGATCGCTGTCGTGCGGCCGCACACTGCTGCGGTTCGACTGCGCCGTGTGCAGATACATGTTCGAGCCGTCGGGGTTGTTCTGTGGCCTCAAGTAAATCGCCTTCGTGTCGATTAGTTCCGTGATGGCATCGTCATTGCCATAGCTCTGCAGCAAGTGCTGTATTAGCCAGAGCACGGACTCACTGCTGGTTACCTCTCCGCTATGGCGTCCACCTTCGAAGTATGCCGCCGGCTTGTCGACGTCCCTACCGGTTTCCTTGTTGGTTATGGCAACCTGCATGATGGGCCGACCTTCGAAACTCCGGCCAACCTCGTATAGCTCGACGATATCCGGATACTGCTCGGCCCACCGCTCGAGCCACTCGTACATGACATCGACCGTGTGGTAACGATCGAATGTGAGTACGTCGCCCGCCTCGTACTCCACCTGCGGATGTCGCTGTTGCTGGAAGAAGCTCGCCCCGTGCCGTTCGCCCTTCACTGTATACCACGTTGTATCTCTGTCAGATTCGGGGAATGCCTGACCGCAAAGCGGTAGGGCTAATGCTAGGAACAGCGCCGCAAGTACCCAGCTTGATCTACTTGTATACATTCTGTCTCCGGTGTTCTTGCCAGCTGTGGGCTTTCGGCCATCAGCGTCGGCTATCGGTGATCGGTAACCCGGTACCCTGCACTCTCACATCGCAAGAAGATAGAGGTGCATGCTTCGGTCCGCGAGTCTTGGCGTTCCCGTGCGGGTTTGGTTGCATGCTCACCGCATCGGATCCAGATTCATGCATCATCAGTCACACCCCGAGCAACACCCCACAAGTCGCGGGAGGACCTCATGACACGTCACCGCAATATCCCTGGGACCGCTATTTGGACCCTTGCACTCGGTTTCCTCGTGCCGCTCGGGACCCAAGCCCAATCAGATCCGCCACCGGGAGAGATGGTATTTGCGTTGACTGGAGACGCGATCATCACCCAGCGCCTTTCTCCCTTTGAAGAACCAGAATACCTCGCCATGATCGACGTGATTCGTCAAGCTGATATGGCGTTCACCAATCTCGAAGTGCTATTCCACAACTACACCGAGGGCTACCCGTCTGCCCACAGTGGCGGTACGTGGATGGCAGCAGAGCCTTATCTCGCCGGTGAGTTGGTATGGGCCGGATTTGACATGGTGAGTACGGCCAACAACCACACCATGGACTACGGCGCCGGTGGTCTGCTCTCAACGATTCGCGCCCTGGATGATGTAGGACTGGTACACGCGGGAGCCGGAGAGAATCTGGCCCGGGCAAGAGCACCGGCCTACTTGGAAACAGCCGGCGGCCGGGTGGCCCTCATTTCCTTCGCCTCGACCTTCGCTGACGAAGCACGCGCAGGTCCACAGCGAGCGGACATTCGTGGCAGACCCGGGCTCAGTCCCCTGCGGTACTCTACCACATACGTGGTCAGCGAGAGTTCGATCGACAATCTGAAGCAGGTCCGCAGTGATCTCGGCTACGGAGCCAATCCGGTAGGCAACACGCTTCGGTTTCTGGGCAACACATTCGAGGCGGGAGATCCACCAGGCAGAAGAACCACAGTTAATCAAGACGATCTCGACCAGATCGTAGCCGCGGTTGCCGAGGCGAGACGACAAGCGGATTGGGTCGTGGTAACGAGCCACAGTCATGAGAGTGGCAGTTCCCGCGAAGTCCCGGCCCAGTTCATCGAGTTGGTCGCGCACGCCGTCATCGATGCCGGCGCCGATCTGTTCGTCGGCCACGGGCCTCACGTACTACGAGGTATAGAGATCTACAGTGGCAAGCCAATCTTCTACAGCCTGTCCAACTTCATCTTCCAGAACGAGACCGTGCGTTACCTTCCAGGTGACTTCTATGTGGAACACGATCTGCGTGCTGAGTCCAACGCAGCCGATGGCTTCGATCGCCGCAACGAGCGCAGTCGTGGTGGTTTCCCTGGTCAGAGCATCTATTGGGAAAGCGTGGTGGCAGTACCCACCTTTTCTGACGGATCACTTGATGAGATAATTCTGTACCCGATCACGTTGGGACATGGGAAGCCGCGACCCCAGCGCGGTCGACCGCGTCTTGCGGATGCGGAAACCGCGCGCCGTATCATCGAGAAGCTGGCCGAGTTGTCCGGGCCTTATGGTACAGAAGTGGAGTACGTGGCAGCCCGGAACGTAGGTGTCATACGTTGGTGAGGATCTGAGACGATCGACGTGTTGCCCACAGGCCTTCTTCTAACAGGAGGATTGACTGGATTGATCGATGATTAGCATCCCAGTGAAGTTCCACACGCCCGATGCCATGTTCACCGAAGCCGAGGGCATGGTCAGGATCGAAGACGGTCGTCTAGTGTTGGAATTCGAGACCAAAGACGCCTTCTTCGGCGCTTACCGCTCGGGAGTGCAGGAACTCGAGATATTTCCTGATGACGTCGCGGATGTGGTCTACAAGCAGAACCTGTTCAAAGCCCAATTGACCATACGGACACGAAGCATGAAACAGCTCGACTCCGTACCCGGCAGCAAGCACGCAGAGGTGAAGCTTCGATTCAAGCGCCGGCATCGCGACGACGCTCAGCAGTTGGCCTCGTTTCTCCAGCATCGGCTGCGGGAACTCGAGTCCCAACCAATCGAGGAGACAACTGACTCGTCTTAGCCCTTCGGGCGGAGTGCCTTCATGAAACTGTTGGCCCAATCGTGAACGGTGTTCCGTCGCACTATACGCCGCATCGCACGCATGCTCCGTTTGGCGTTCTTGGGTGACATGGTGAGCCCACGGTGCATTGCCTCCGCCAGACCGTCTACATCGTGAGGATTCACGAGTACTGAATTGTGCAGCTCCGGGGCCGCGCCAGCGAACTCGCTGAGAACGAGAACGCCGGTGTTGTCGAACCTCGTGGCTATGTACTCCTTGGCCACCAAGTTCATGCCGTCACAATAGGGCGTCACCAACATCACGTCGGCAGCCCGATACATCGCAATCAGCTCTTCGAACGGCAGGTTGCGACGCAGATAGTGAACCGGTGCGATACCGACCTCGCCGAATCGCCCGTTGATCTGGCCTACGAGTTCCTCCACTGTGCTCCGCAGTTCTTGGTACTCCTCGATCCTCTCGCGACTGGGAACGGCCACCTGTACGAACACCGTGTCGTGTATGGTCTGAAGTCCCTTTGAGAGCAGCTCGCTAAAGGCCTTCACACGAACATCAATGCCCTTGGTGTAATCGAGTCGATCCACGCCGAGCATGATCTTGCGACCAAGCCCGAGGTTCTTGCGCAATTGATCGGAGTGACCGAGCACCGCTGGATGACGAGCGGTCGCTTCATATCTCTCGAAGTCGATCGATATGGGGAACACACCTACGTGGACCGACCGCGCATCTATCTGCAGTCTCGATCCACGTCCATGTGCTCCCGCATGGTGCTGTGCAAGCCGCGTGAAGTTCTGGGCGCCCGATTTGGTCTGGAACCCGACTACGTCGGCGCCCAGCATGCCCTCGAGTATCTGGCCACGCCACGGAAGTCGTGTGAAAAGCTCCTCCGGAGGAAATGGAATGTGAAGAAAGAACCCGATTCTGATGTCGCCGCGCAGCTTGCGCAACATCGCTGGCACCAATTGCAGGTGGTAATCGTGGACCCATACGAGGCCGC
>JAUVRV010000361.1 GCA_030597435.1 Gemmatimonadales bacterium
CGGAGCAGCTTCAGTCTGGTACGCATGTTACCCTCCTTGAGGAGTTTGAACCGACCGGGACCGGCTATTCCTTCCGGTCCCACTCATCTCTTCTCATTCAGCAAGCTGCATCCGCCATGGCCCCGATCTGCGGCTCATCTGGATGATCGAGTCGATGGCACTTACCTCGGTCACAGCTCCGAGCCGGGCATATTGAACTTCTCCGTGGCCATCGAGCACAATGGATTGTGGCAACGTAACGGTCCGATATAGTGCCCGCAGCTTCCGGTCTGTGAAGCTCACGACCGGCAACATGATGCCATGCTCCGCCAGATAGCGGCGTGCCGCTTGAACGCTGTCGACCGAGATTCCCACGACCTCAACCTGCGCGCTAGCGGCTAACTCTCCAGCGATCCGCTTCCATGCCGGGAGTGAGGCTTCGCAGAACTCGCAGGTTGTGGAAAACACAAATAGAACCTGCACCTGGCCGGGGCCGCCGCTGCCGATCTGGACTGTGTCACCGCGAACGGACGGCACGCTCATGGCCGGAACGTACATCCCGGGATATGGATAGCGGAGCCAGCTGGTGAGCTTCTCGTTTCGATCCAGCAGGGCACGTTTTTGCTGAGCTAGCACAATCACGAGCATCAATGCCGCGATGAGCGCAACCACCAGAACCATGGAGCGGAACTTGGCAAGATCCATCTTCCACCACCTCTAACCATGAAATTCGGGCACCCACACTCCACCCGCCAGAGTCCGAACGTGTCAAATGGGGGTCCGAACGTCATAAACCGCAGCGATGTCTCAACCCACACGACACCACGGTAACTCCAAACCAGCTCGACGGCACGCTCGCCGGAAGTCCGATCGGTCGCGAATGCCGAGATAGCACTCGAAAACTGAGGGACGAAATCCTTCCCTAAAGAACCATACCCAGGACTCAACTCTGAGCCTCACGAATAGGTGCTCCGACCGGCGGTATCCAGCCCTCCGTACGAGGGCGCGAGCTGAATCCGGACTCACGGCCAACACCCGGCAAACATCCCTCAGACTTCTCAAACGCTCCGGGTGCAGTAGAAACGCGCATAGAATCCGCCTCGGCACGCCTACGAACGCATCGTGTGAATTGAGGTGTGCTGCCAGCCCACCGACACCATCAGCGGCAACACACCTGATGATTGCCCGACACATCCTTTCCGGGTCCAGGTCCTCGTATCTGAGTGGAACCACACGGCCAGCCGCTACATGGTGCAGCACACTCAACGGACATGGGCAATCCGCAAACACCAAGATCGTGCGTGGAGGGCACGTGCTCATTCCTGCGGCAACGTTGGCATCTAGCAGGAACAGGGTCTCCCGCCGATTGCCCATATCTGGTGTCTGCTTTTAGACCAGCTGGAACTCCACGTCCATATCTCTTAGGCAATCGGCAACTCGATTACGTACTGGGTGGGTGATCGCGCAAACAACAACACGGCAGGGTTGGACGCCGTCTGCGCTCGTGTGGCGCAATGTCATCCAGGGAGCGGAGGTAGGAGGCATTCTACCCCCCCATTTTCTTAACCTAGTTACGGAATGCTCCGGACCTCCCCACTACAACCCTCTCATGCAACGAACGAAGCACCCAACTTCTGACAGGCGCGACAACGAATGCCGGAGTCGGCCCTGACGAATTCCTCTGGAAGAACAACGAATTGACCCGTGCTCTTCTGACAGCCGCAGATCAAGCAGAGCCAGAAGATTGGCCCAGATTGATGGCCCCTCGCCGATCACTGGCCGGGGCAAAAGGCGACGCCATTCCTCATCACGCCGCAATCCGCGGAAATCCGCCCCCTCCGCGCAAGTCCGCGGCTTTAGTCAGCGGCGGCGGCTGTCAGAATCCACCTCCCTTGATCGTTATCTATCCTGAGGGGTACTCTATCCTTGTCCTCGAACGGAGCCCGTCTGCAACGGCACCACAGCAACGGACTATATTGGTGAAACACATGAGGATTGGACCGCCAACACTTAGTTGCCATGGGCACTCTGCGGCGCGCCCTCGAGACCATAATTGGTGAAACGGACCGTTCCCATGTCGAACGGCTCACGCTCGTCGCGGCAATCATCTCCGAGGCACTCGGTCAACGCGGGTTGGAAGCGACGCTGGTCGGCGGCGGCGCTGTGGAGTTCTACGATCCGGGTGCACATACCACGAGCGATATCGATCTCGTGGTAGAGCGAAAGCGACAGATACCGGATCTTGAACTAGAACTGACCGACGTGTTCACCGGCCTCGGCTTCGAGCGTCACGGCCGCCACTGGAAACGCAGCGACATGTTCGTTGAGATCCCGGGCAGAGCGATGACCGATCCGACGGAGGTCTTTCAGGTGGGACCGTATGCGCTTCGAGTTGTGCGCAAGGAGGACGCCGAGGATGCGTTCGAAGTGCTGCGGAAGTTGGCTCATTCGGATGTGATCGTCAATGACGAGGTCCTCCGTAGGGAACTGATGGACCTCGGGCAGCGGCGACGGAAGGAGGCTGCAGACGATGGTGACTAGCGATTGGGATCTGTCGGATCTCCGTGAGACTTGGCAGCGCCGGCGCAAAGCCGCAGAGCGCGTGCGCAACCGCATTCGGCCGACCGGCATGACACGACCACGTCGCTCGCCTGAAGAGCGCGAGTGGCTGAGCGAACGGGGGCTGCTGGGCCCATTTGTAGAAGTCGAATCCGACGACGATCGTCCATCACGCGATTCCACGTAACCACTGACCGGCGTCACAGCTAGCTCGGCGTCCACGTCGCCACCACCACATAATCCGCGTAGATCAGCACCCTCTGCGTAATCTGCGGCTGTCAGAATCCGCCTCCCTTGATCGTTATTCATCCTGAGGGGTATTCTGTTCTTGGAAGGAGCCGACCATGTCCTCGCTTCGCCAACAATCAGTCCGACCGAATAGCCGTTCGAGGCACGCTCCCAAGAGTGTCCCGGCGGTGTTGTATGCCGCGATTGCGCTGGCCGTGTTTGCCGCCTGCGACACACCGGGCGTCACACTGGTCGACCCCGACATCGCCACCGGACGGGATACGGTCACTTTCCACGTTCGGCTCGAGGATTCGGCCCTAGCGCAGACCCTCGGTTGGGAGAACGGCGTGCCTGGAGCGGAGGTGCAGCTACATCGTATTGTTGACCCATTCCAACCACGCATCCTGCATACCGATTCCGTTGGCCACGCCTACATATCGAACTTGCTCCCTGGTTTGTACAAGATCGCAGGGTATAGAGTGTTGAGTGATAACGAGACGGGGCCTACTGGCGGAGTTGTGCGTGCGTTCGGCGACGGTTTTGAGCGGGAACTCGGGATCACAGGCAGCGTTTCTTTGGCCTTGGCCTCAGACCGAAAGGGATCGCTGCTCATCTCCGAGGTCTACGACGGTGGCACGACCGGCGCCTTGGGTGACTATCACTGGGCAACTTTCAGCGAGTTGTACAACAACGCAGACACCACGATCTATTTGGACGGGATGCTCTTGGGGCGCTCGTTCGGGATTGGTTACTCTGGCAGGTTGACGTGTGAGGAGAACCAGCCATTCCGTGAAGACCCTGCGGGCCTTTGGTCCCTGGAGTTCCATCAGTTCCCCGGAAGTGGAAGGGACTTTCCTGTGGCACCGGGTCAGGTGGTCACAATCGCGATGGACGC
>JAUVRV010000363.1 GCA_030597435.1 Gemmatimonadales bacterium
CAACGACTTGGAACGCATGGGGGATCAAGCGGTCAATATCGCTGAACGGGCGGCGGCATTGGCCCAACAGCCGCCACTGAACGTACCGCTCAACGTCGATCGGATGGCGGACGTGGTGCAGCGAATGGTCCGATCTAGTCTGGACGCACCTGTGAACCTGGATACCGGGTTGGCATTGTCGGTCTGCCGGATGGATGACGAAGTAGACGATCTCAACAGAGAGATGTTCTCGATCATGCAAGCAGAGATGTCCCAAGATCCTTCGCTGGTCGTGCGAGCAGTTCATTATCTTTCCGCGTCACGGGATCTGGAGAGAATCGCCGACTTGGCCACGAACATCGCCGAGGACGTCGTGTTCATGGTCGAAGGAGATGTCATTAGACACCAGCATCGAGAGCCGTAGAGGGTTGGAGGCGCATGGTAGAAGTCGTTCGTGTTTACATCAACGAGACCGCCGTGAGCGTGGCGCCAGGTAGCACGGTGCTCGATGCCGTTAGGTCTTTCGCGAGTGAGGATGCTGCGGCCTTGGAGAGTGGCCAGGGACACGTGACCGACGGGGCAGGTCGTGTAATCACGCTGGGCGAGTCCGTCTCCTCCGGCTCGATCATCAGAGTTGTCGGCACCGGGGCTCGAAAGCGCCAGAAGGCCGATTGACGCAGTGATGACACTCACGCCGGAAGTGATCCAATCTGCGGCCGAACAGTTAGCCATCGCTCGCGAGGGGCTCGACACTCCACTAGTAGAACGGCTCGTAGGCCTGCTGGGTATGGCGGTCATGATTGGGATCGCCTGGCTGCTCTCCAACAACCGACAGCGAGTCAACTGGCGCCTGGTTGGTATGGGAGTCGGCGTACAGGTGTTGTTTGGGTTCCTCGTTCTCAAGACTCCGGTTGGAAGGGGCCTGTTCCGGGGAGCCAATGCGGTCTTCCTCAAGCTGCTGGAATTCACCAAAGAGGGTGCGGCATTTATCTTCGGGAGTCTTGTAAGCAACATGGTGCCGGTTGGTACACTGACCGGCGATCCTCCGCAGATAACGCCGGTTTCATCTCCCGAACTGTGGGTCAACACCGGAGCGTCGATTGCGTTTTTCGTGCTCCCGACGATCATCGTTTTCTCTTCGTTGATGTCGATCCTATATCACATCGGACTGATGCAATGGCTCGTGCGTGGAATCGCGTGGGTAATGCAACGGAGCATGCGCACCTCCGGAGCCGAGACCCTGTCGGTCGCGGGGAACATCTTTGTGGGCCAAACCGAGTCTCCCTTGCTCATCAGACCGTTCATCAGCGGTTTGACGATGTCAGAGCTGAACACGGTGATGGTAGGAGGATTCGCAACCATCGCCGGTGGGGTCATGGCAGCCTATGTAGGAATGCTGTCGCCATACTTCCCGGACATAGCCGGTCACCTACTGACTGCCAGTGTCATGAACGCTCCGGCGGCCTTGTTGATCTCGAAGGTCCTGGTTCCCGAAACGGGTGAGCCCACCACGACGTCGGTGAACGTCGCCGTCGAGAAAACTGAGGTCAACATCATCGACGCTGCGGCCGCGGGGGCCGCCCAGGGCCTCAAGCTCGCGCTCAACGTAGGTGCCATGTTGTTGGCGTTCATTGCTCTGATTGCCATGGTGAATGCGGCCATGGGTGGCATCGGCAGCTTACTGGGACACCCCGAGCTATCCCTGCAAATGATCTTCGGTTGGCTACTGTCGCCGTTGGCCTGGCTGATGGGTGTCCCGTGGGCCGACGCCGGTGAGGTGGGGTCACTTCTGGGCCTCAAGGTGACCGTCAATGAATTCGTGGCCTACCTCGACCTTGCTCACATTATGCAGGGAGGCGCCTCGCTGTCGCCACGAGGTACGCTGGTTGCCACATATGCATTGCTGGGCTTTGCGAATTTCGCATCGATCGCGATCCAGATCGGCGGTATCGGTGGTATCGCGCCTGACCGACGTGGCGATCTGTCCCGTCTCGGGATCAAGGCGATGATCGGCGGCAATCTGGCCGCATTCATGTCTGCTAGTCTCGCGGGCATGATCTTGTGATGCGCCTGGAGGCCGCAACCGAGTTCGCGCGCAAGACGTTAGGTCATCGAAAGCCGCGGGTGGCGGTGGTTTTGGGGTCGGGTCTTGGTGCCCTGGCGAACTGCGTATCGGATGCGATGCGAGTTCCTTATGCTGACATACCGGGCTTCCCGGCCGCGACCACTGCCGGCCACGGCGGTGAGCTGGTGGTTGGTCGGCTCGAAGACGCGTATGTGATTCTCCAGAGCGGCCGGTTTCATCTCTATGAGGGATACGATCCCGAAACGGTCGTGCTGCCCGTTAGGCTGCTGGCTGAACTCGGTGCCGAGTATCTGATTGTGACCAATGCCGCGGGCGGACTGAATCCCGTCTTCGGTCGGCCCTGCCTGATGCTGATTGCCGATCACATCAACTACATGTGGCGCAATCCGCTGACGGGGCCGGTAGCGAAGGGGGAGCATCGCTGGCCCGACTTGAACGTGGCATACGACCAGGACCTCCGTGAACTGGCCAGAAAAGCAGCCTTGAATGCAGGGATCACGCTCCATGAGGGTGTCTACGCTGGCGTGCTCGGTCCCAACTATGAGACTCCTGCCGAAATCCGCATGCTCCGTCGATTGGGCGCAGACGCAGTCGGTATGTCCACCGTTCCAGAGGTCATCACCGCCCGGGCCAGAGGCATGCGAGTCCTCGGTATATCGAGCATCACGAACGCAGGAGCAGGACTGGGCGGGGGCAAACTCTCGCACCAGGAAGTGCTCGAAGGGGCAAACAAGGTGTCAGCACAGCTCGAGGCCGTTCTGCGAGGAGTCATTTCACACCTGCCTGCCTGAACCTCGAGCATACAATCTAAGTGTTTGATATTGTGTGACTTACGACAGTCACCTCGTGACCGACCGCTCTGCTAGTCTTCCCACTGCAACCCTCTGCCCCCAACATGTGTCAGTGCATATGGAAGATGGGAACCATCATCAACCCCGGGGAGCTGGGTGGACGAAGTAAGACTGATCGCTCGGGTACGGAGCGGCGATGCGGCAGCTGAGCGCCAACTGTACCAGGCGCATGTGGATCGAACGTATCGGCTGGCCTACCGCCTGACCGGTGATGACGAACTCGCTCAGGAGTTCACGCAAGAGGCGTTCATCCGCGCGTTCGACCGGATCGATCAGTTCCGCGGTGAGGCCGCATTCGGTACCTGGCTCAGATCGATCGCGACATCGGTGATCTACAACGGGTTGCGCAAGATCAAGCGGTTCCGTCAAAGGGAATTCGAGTTGGACGAGGCAAGCTTGCCGGGAGGCAATGAGAGAGTGGCAGAGCCGGACCTCAAGGAAAAACTCTCTCGCGCCATAGAGGACCTTCCGGCCAAGTACAGGATGGTGTTCGTGATGCACGAAGTCGAAGGTTACACCCACGAGGAGATCAGCTCGGCAATGGGGACGCAGGTGGGTACCTCGAAGGCGCAGCTGTCACGGGCACGAGCGAAACTGCGGGAAGCATTGTCCGAGTTTGCAGGAGAGTGGGCATCATGACCGAGAAGCAATTCGAAGAGTTCCTCAAAGAAGCCGTGGAGGACTACAATCGGCCGCCCGAGGTGCCGCAGGAGGCGATGTGGGCACAGATAGA
>JAUVRV010000203.1 GCA_030597435.1 Gemmatimonadales bacterium
GCGGCCAGCCTGTCATCTCATCCCTACATTCGGCACACTGGCATTTCAGCCGCAGCTCTCTTGCAGAGAATGTCGCGACATGATTCTCGTCCCACGTAATTGTCACCGCGTGATCGGCACGGTGGATCTTCTCTGGAACCGGGACCGCTCTCATGGGGAATCTGCCACGTTATCGTTCAGTCCCACCGTAGACTTCAAACCGGCCAAGGTGTCAAGGCTCACGTTCCCACCACTGACTACGATCGCGACGTTTCGTTGCGTTCGTTCGAACTGCATACCAAGTGCGGCAGCGATGCCCACTGCACCACCACCCTCAACAACCAATTTGAGTTCGTCTGCTGCGAACTCCATCGCAGACCGGATTTCGCCCTCTGACACCAGGATGTGCTCGTCTACCAGATCTCGGACCAACGCGAACGTGTGTCGATTGTCGAGGTCGATGCCGCCCGAAAGGGCGCTGGCGATCGTCTCTTCCTCATGCACCGCTACCGGCTTGCCGACTCTCAGGCTCTCCACCATCACTGACGCATTCTTGGCTGAAACAGCGATGATCTTGATGCCGGTGTCATGCGATTTCAGAGCTACGGCAACGCCCGAAATCAAGCCGCCACCGGAGAGTGGTACAATGACCGTGTCGATCGAGGGAAACTGATCGATCAACTCGAGCCCAATAGTCCCTTGCCCCGCTATCACATGAGGATCGTCGAACGCATGAATGTATGTGAGACCACGCTCCCTTTCGATCGCGTAAGAACGCTCCTCCGCCTCGTCGTAGGTCGAACCGTGTAGCACGGCCTCGGCCCCGTGTCGCTTGATCGCACTCAGCTTGACGGGATCGACCCACTCCGGTACACACACTGTTGCCGGTATGCCCAACAACTCCGCGACGTAAGCGACTGCCCTGCCATGGTTGCCACTGGAGCAGGTCACGACTCCTCGCTCTCGTTCCACATCACTCAACGCCAGCATTCGGTTGGCGGCCCCTCGTACCTTGAACGACCCAGTCACCTGCAGATTCTCCAGCTTCAGAACTACAGGAACACCAAGTCGCTGCTCCAAGCCAGGGCAAGCAATCGCCGGTGTCCGCACAGCAATCTTGGCAATGGCCGCTTGGGCAGCGGCGACATCGTAGTCAGTCAACGCCACTTGGTTACGTGAACTCATGATCGAGGGTCAGAAGGGAAGGTCAGCGTTCAGCTTCTACTGGGGCGCCTGCCCCTTGGTCAGGAGACGCTCAGCGAAATCCAACCGTTCATGAAGATCGCTGATCTCGCTGCCCAGTTGTGTTCGCAGCTCGTCCTGATCTGAGCGCAGCGCCTCGAGGGCATCGAGCAGCTGTGCAGTGTCTCCGCCAGCTGCGATCTCCTTACGTTTGACCCACGCACCCACGAAGATCTTGAGTCCTACTAGACCCAAGCTGACAAAGCCCATCACTCCAAGGAACGCTATGAGCGTATCGATGTTTCCAGGAGTCATGTAATACCTCCCAGTTCGCTAGTGGCCTCCAGAGGAGGCATCATCTGCCATGCATCCTCCAAGGATCGCATTGGACAACTTCTGTACTGGGAATCTCATCTTCCGGGATCGTCACGATGTCCTTGGTGAGAACGATGTTGTCATGGATACTCGCGAGGTTCTGCTGTACCCGCAAGGGCGGGGAGGGTGCTGAGCAGTGTGGCCACGCCATATCCTCCTGCAGCGACGAAGAACAGAGCCGGTGAGCCGATTTCGAGGGCAATCAAGGCTGCCAGCGGAACCGCCACGACAGAGGCGAATCCGTTTGCGGCCCAGGCCCAGGCGATTCCCGTTCTATGTCCGGCGGTAAGCAGCCGTAGGCCCATGGGGAATGGGAGTCCCATCAGCAGTGCCACTGGAGCGAGCAACAGCGTTGCCACCCCTGCGCGCACGGCCATTGGAGTCGGCTGTAGCAGATGGACAACCGGGAGCAACGCCAGGCCGAGGACTGCGAGCAGCACTACGAGCGCAATTCCGATGAGCCAGGTGTTCACAGAGTTCAGTCGGTCTGACAAAGTGCTGCCCACACCGGAGAAGACCCGAACTGCAACTAGAACGACGGCGACGGCATAGACTGGGTGCCCCAGCAACAGGCTCAGTTGTTGGATCGCCGCGATCTCCGCGGCCATGTATGCGAGGCCGATTGCGCCAAAGTAACCCACCGATGTGAACCAGCGGCGCTGCAGCAGGGCGCCTCTGAAGAGCACCACTGGCATCAGTATGAAGAGCCCTGCCAAGAGCGTGCTCTGAACCAGTGTGGCAACGAGTGCTATCAGTCCCCACTCTGCAAATGGTAGCCAGCTGCCGCGATCCTCACCGAACAGGTTTGGCAAGGAGCCGAGACGCAGAAAGTGGTGGGGATACGGTTGGGCATCTCCAACCGGCTTGACGTTGAACGAGTAGCCCGCCGCGAAGCGAGCAGAGCTGTCGACTCCGCCGATCGCGGCCTGCGCCGCCCGGAACAGAGTTGGTTCGTCGAGCTGGTTGAATACCGTGCCGGGCTCACGAATACCAGGAAACCAATCCAGGTCGAACAGGCGAGGTGTGGCCCATTCACGCAGCTGAGTGATCTCTTGTTCCGTGAACCCTGCCGGTTTCACTAGCACGGTTACCGTTCCCCAACTGCGGGCTACGACCAAACCTGTTGTGACGTTCTCAGGTCGTACCTGCCTCAAGGCCTCCACGGCGGTGAGAATCACACGGATGGACTCCCGCGGTGGGGTCCTGATCCACCGTGTGATTGCCAGCATGCCTTGTCCGGTGAGTCTCTCGAGATACGTCGTGTATGCATCGGTGGTGTGTAGAAAATCCTCGGACAGCCCGTGCACTCCTGCAGCAACAATTCCGAAGCCGGCTGCCGGGGCCAGCGAGATGAGATCGAACGACCTGCGTGTTCGAGTGATGTAGCTGCGTGCGTCGGCCACGATCCACTCTAGTTGTCCGTCGTTCTCGGCGCGCAGTGACTCTTCTGTGAGCGCGAGTCGCATGATGTCCGGATTGAGTTCGACCGCCGTAATCCGTGACACGCCATGGGCCAGTGCATTGCGAATCTCGGTGTCGCCACTCGAACCTACGATGAGTACCTGTCCCGGTTGTGCAATTGAGTATGGTAGTGCCGTTGGTAGCCAATCATAGAATTCAGATTCAGCGGCACTCTCACTGGATGCGGTAGCACCCGCAATCGATCCGTCGACGAAGATCGCGGTCTGCCTCGGAAGCTGGCCCTGATAAGCCAGCGACAAGCCCGGTGCGTGTCGGAAGGCTGATGCCTCCACTGCAACTGTCCAACCCAGGGGACTGCTCATGTCCGCGGTGCGGCGTGCGTCCGGGTATGCCTCTACCTGCGGCAGACCTTTATACGGTGATACCGTGATGTGCCATGGCGGTAAGGCCAGGAGTACCGCCGTGACAGCCACCATGCCGCTCGCAAGAATCCGAGCCTTGGTGTTGTCCCTCGTGCCCAGCACCGCCACGAGCAATCCGGCCGACGCCAGGAGCGCTGGCAGCGCCAATACATGCTCCGGTGATAGGATCCACAGCGATCCGACCGCGCCCGCGACGCCCACGCCTGATCCCAAGAAGCCCGCGCCGTAGATTCGGCCCGGCCTCGTGGTTAGCGTGAGCGCCAGTGTTGTTGCGAGCGCTCCCAGTCCGAATGGAAGAGCGAGAAGGAGGTAAAGTGCCCCCAGTCGCAGCCATTGGATTGGATCCCAGATGAGCTGTGTGGGATCGAGGGAGATCCGTAGCACCAAGGTGGGGGTCACTACCAACGCTACGACGGTCAAGCCGCACGCCACGGTGAACCAGCGACCGGCCGTGGAGCGACTGATGCTTGGCATCAACGCGACAGCGGCACCACTGACACCGAGCCCGAGCATGGCTACGCCAATTGCCATGTACGCGAAGTGATAGAAATACTCGATCGCAAAAACCCGTACCAGCAGGATCTCGAACGAAAGGGTGCCAGCTGAGATAAGTGCGACTGCTAACGGGCGGGTGACTCGCTGCACCGGTGTCAGCGGATCCCGCTCAACATTGGCACGAAGCGGACGGGAAGGAGGTTGCGTGTCCGGATGTTGCCGTCGGGATCTTTCTCCACGAGAATGAGATTCTGAACCCCGTAAACACTGCCAACCGGTATCACCATACGACCACCCGGCTTCAGTTGTGCAACTAGTGCGGGCGGGATGTATCCCGCTGCTGCCGTTACAATCACAGCATCGAATGGTGCAGCGTCAGACCAGCCGTGGTGGCCGTCCCCGTGTCGTGAGGTGACGGCAAGAGCTAGTCGATCAAATCGCTGCCGGGCACTGGTGGCCAGGGCCTCGAATATCTCAACGGAGTACACCTCGCAGCCAATCTGCGCCAATACGGCTGCCTGATAACCCGAGCCGGTACCGATCTCCAGCAGCTTCATACCGGGCTTGGGTTGCAGGATCTCGGTCATGTACGCCACGATGTATGGCTGCGAGATTGTTTGGCCGTGTCCGATCGGGAGAGGGTAATCTCCGTAGGCGCGAGACCGTTGGCTGGCTGGTACGAATTCGTGGCGGGGAAGGACGCGCATCGCGCTGAGTGTCGCAGAATCCCTGACACCACGGCGTTCGATCAGATCGACCATTGCCTGACGGCGCTCATTATAGGCGGCAGCCGATCGGTCTTGGCCCCGTAACGGTGCCACTCCGGCGCAGATGACGACTACCAGCAACGAAAGACGTGAGGCTAGTTGCATCGAATGGCTCACCAAGGGTCGTACGGGTTACCACCAACTTCCGACCTGGTGCCCACCGGGTCAAGCTATTCCGTTTTGAACAGCTTGCCGGCCAGACTGGACTCCTTGTCGGTACGGGTCCCGATCTTGATCGAGGTCATGAGGCGGACAGTCCCCTCGCTGTGCAGCGTCTCATGAACGGTTGCTATGGCCTTGAAGATCTGGCTCATCTCGCCCTCGACATTCGTACCGTACGAGTGCAACTGGACTTCGAGACCCGACTCCGCGATCAGCTCATGTGCTCGCATCACTTCCTTGCGAACCGAAACGCCCGAGCCAATGGGAACAACCTGTATCTCTGCAAGTGCTTTCATCCTAATGTCCTTTCGAATCGGCGCTCTTGTGGCATGGCCGAGAGCAACGTGTCCTCTTCTCAAAGTTAAGTGAGGGATTTGACTTTGCACGACCCCAAAACTGTAGCCAAGATACGGTAGGCGTATCGAGAAGCCGCAGCTACCAAAAGGTGGAGCACTAGTTAAGTTTAGGGTCGCCTCATATTGTGTTCGGGGGTAAAAATAACGTCTGGTTTAGCTTATTAACTGATTGACAGTAAAGGTTTTAGCAGGTCAGCTCATCGAAACATGGACGTCTCGCAGAGCACTCGGAACAAACCCAGAACTGGGAGGACCGCCGTCTTGGTTGGCAATCCCAATGTGGGCAAGAGTGTCCTGTTCAAGAACCTCACCGACCGGTATGTAACCGTCTCCAACTTTCCGGGCACGACCGTCGAAATCGTCCAAGCTCGAGCCAACTTCGACGGTCATGAGGTTGCTGTCGTCGATACACCGGGTCTCAATGATCTGTCGCAGCGCAGTGACGATGCGCGCGTGACCCGTGACGTGCTCGACCAATACGACGACACCACGATTGTCCAGGTTGCCGATGCCAAGAACCTGCGGCGTGCCCTGTTGCTGACATTGCAGCTGGCCAAGTTGAAGCGGCCGACGGTGTTGGTGCTCAACATGATGGATGAGTTGGAGGAGCGCGGCGGCAAGATAGATAAAGAGCGGTTGAGTCAGATCCTGGGAGTTCCGGTAGTCATGAC
>JAUVRV010000217.1 GCA_030597435.1 Gemmatimonadales bacterium
CACGCGTGAGCGTCATAGGCTGTCACTGCAAGAGGCGCAAGATGAGATCCGCTCGTTCGGAGATGCGCGGAACGCGGGATTGGACGGGGTGGTTGCGGCCACCCATCTGCGTGCGGCGGTGACTGCATTGGATGATGTCATTGGGGTAGTGACCACGGACGACGTGTTGGACCGGGTGTTTGGCACGTTCTGTATAGGGAAGTAGAGAGGCAGAGAGTCTGCAGGTGTGTCAGTGGGGGCAGAAGGGTGGTGGCTGCTACTCGACCGGGTCACCCTCCAGTGTCAGGCGCCACACTTCGTCCGCCAGCCACTCTAGTCGTTCCTGGGCGTATTCGCTCTGATCTTGCGGCAGATCGTCGCGCGACCGCGAGATCTTGCGCACGTGATCGATCAGCTCGTCGAGGACCTCGCGTAGTGCGTGGTTTGAGCGGCGCTCGGCGGCCTTGCCACTACCGGCGTTGGAGTCGGCTGGCTTCTTGTCCGGGGCCATCAAGCAGTTCTACCAGCGGCCCGGTCTTCCAGCTCTCTACACTCTTCGGCACCGGATCGTAGCGCTTTGGCGATGCCCCGCGAGGCGACCATCGCCTCGACCATCCGGTGCCCGATGTAGTACCCGGAGCGCTCGGGTATGACCTTGCCGGTGATGAGACGTTGCGCAGCACTCATTCCGCCCGACAGATACCGCAACCGGTATCCCAACCCTGTGACATCCATCTCGTCGCGTAGGTAGGATATTAGAAAGGCCTCGAGTTCACGCAGGCGCCGGTACTGCCTGCGACCGTAACCGAGGTAGTCCCACGGCTCGAAGCCAGGCACGGCCTTCTTGGAAGCCGCAACGGCCAAACCTTCATTAATCAACAGTTCGCGCAAGGTTGCACGGCTGCCGGTTTCCCAATAGTCGTAGTTCCCGTTCAACTCCTGTATGATGGGCCGCATCTCGCTTTGGCTGTCCGGCGAGAGATACCGCACGGTGTGGGCGATTTCGTGCGCTAACCATAGTGGCAGCAACTCGGACTGCAAGCCCAGGCCCATGGTTTCGGCATTGGCTCGTCCGGTGAAGTGCTCCAGGCAAACGAATGCGATTCCCCGGCCACGCACTATGAGTTCGCCAGCGTTGGCGCCGCCCACTCCCACCATGAGGTATACATCGTATTGCGAGTCGACCTCGAACAGTTCTTCACAACGCCTCATCGTCTCTGCGGCGAGGTTGACGATGTCAACGCTATTCAACAGGGTGCGCAGATCACGTCGATCGGCTTCCAACGTGCGTCGCATTACGTCTTCGGCGTGCGTGCTGTCCAGGTTGAGGATGTAGTTGTGCCAGTACGCACTCAGGACAGGCAGGTTGTCATCTGTGTAACGGAGATACGCCTCCAACGGGTTGGCTGCATCCAGCGCCGCCAGGAAGTCGGGGACGAGGTTGATGAGCATGGAAGCGCACACAATTTGCGACAGTGAGGGCGTTGTGACAAGACCCGGATTCTCTGTTCTGGCGATTCGGTTGTTTGCACCGAGATTGCTTCGGAGAGCGCGATGCGATTACTGCAATATGGCATTCGCTGTGAGCATGACAGCAGTGCTGCTGCCGGTAGGTGACTACACCAACAACACCTGCTCCAACTGCACGGCGTCTTCGAAACTGAAACCGTAGAACACGACTTCGTCTAATGACGCCGAGTGCGGTGATTCACGCACAGCATCGCGCATGATCTCGGCTGCTTGCTTGAACACAAAGCCACCCACACCTGATCCCAATACCGGAAATGCCATTCGCTTGATCCCGTTATCGGCCGCGAGCTTGAGACTCGCGAGCGTACTCAAACGGATCGAACGTTCGGATACGGCCTCGTCACCCATCGCTGCTGCGTGGATCACCCATTTCACGGGAAGATCGCCGGCACCGGTTATCGCGGCTTCACCCACCTTGATGGAGCCATGCTGGTCACACTCGGCCTGAATGGATGGGCCGCCAGCTCGGCGGATGGCGCCCGCCACCCCGGCGCCGAGTCGTAGATGGTTGTTGGCGGCGTTGACGATTGCGTCGCCATCGTAGGAGGCGATGTTGCCTTGTCGTACGCTCAGGACGGCCATGGTACGTGTGCGTTAGTGTTTGCGCAGGTTGCGGCTTGCCTGGTCGAGTAGACTGAATTCCTCGGGTGTCAGACTGTCGAGTCCCGTGTTCGAGATCTTCTCGAGTACGCGATCTATTTCGTCATAATCAGTGGATTCCTTGGGCTTTGCCACTTCCTCTTTTTGACGGACGGCGCTAACCGCTTCCGTGGGCCGCGGTCTGACCGGCGTCGCAGGCTTTCGTTCTCTCGATACCATATTCTGTGCCCGGCGCACGACGTTCTCTTGACTCCGCAAGAAGATGTAGCCGAACAGGAATCCGCCGAGGTGGGCGAAGTGCGCGACGCCATCCTGTGCCCCATATCTTGCTGCAACGAGGTCGAGAACGACCAAGAACGCCACCAGCCACTTGACTTTGATCGGCATCGGGAACGGGAAAATGTGGATCGGCTCGTTGGGCCAAAACATGGCGAAGGCTAGTGCCACGCCGAGAACGGCGGCGGAAGCGCCGATCATGGGGTGAGGAGTCGTGAACCCACTGATGAGCAAGTGTGTGATTGCACCGCCCAAACCACACGTGAAGTAATAGGCCGCGAACCTCGGCCCACCCATCCGCATCTCGACGGCAGGTCCGAAGATGAACAACAGGAGCAGGTTCATGAGCAAGTGCATGAAGCTCCCGTGCAGGAACATGTAGGTCACGAAGGTCCACAGCCGCGACGTTACGCCATCCGGATCGAACGCACCCACCGTGTAGATCCAATCGCCGGTGAACACCGTGAGCATCAGCAGGTAGACCACGGCGTTGGCCATGAGCAGTCCACTGACCCACGGAGTAAGCGACAACGGTGACGGTCGCCTGGGCGCCTCGTAACGCATTTCGTACCGCATATACCTCAATTTACTGCTTGGGGGAGCCGCTTTGTTCCCGCGCCCGCCTCAGCGCGCCGGAACAGATAGCCTCGCACAGGGTCCCGAACTCGATGCCGCACGCGACCGCCGATTGTGGTAGCAGGCTGGTGCCGGTCAATCCGGGCAGCGTGTTCGCCTCGAGCACCATGGGCGCACCCGCTCGATCGACCATGAAATCGATGCGCGAGAAGTCACGTAGCTTGAGTGCTCTGTGCGCTTGCAAGGCCATTGTCTGAAGCGTTAGTGCCTGTTGCTCCGGGATCACGGCGGGGAACACCTCTTCGGTCATCCCCGGGGTATACTTGCACTCGTAGTCGAACGTCTCGTGCTGTGGGATGATCTCTCCCACCGCCAAAGCCCGTTCCTCCAAGACCCCAACTGTGAATTCGCGCCCGTCAATGAACTGCTCCAGCATGACGTCGCTGTCATACTGCCGCGCCAGCTCGACGGCTGCATCCAGGGCACCACGCGAACGTACGACGGATAACCCCACCGACGAGCCCACCTTGGACGGTTTGACGATGACAGGGAATTGGAGGTTTGCTGAGACCGCCTCGGCGAGCGGCCACATATGCCACTCGGGTGTCGCAACGTTGGCTGCAATGAGCAGACGTTTTGCGATGTCCTTGTCCATCGCTACAGCGCTGCCCAGAGGCCCCGAGCCGGCATATACGATTCCAGTGAGATCCAGCAGGGCCTGGATCTCACCGCCCTCGCCCTGCTGACCGTGTAGTACCAGGAAGACAACGTCAGCATTGCGCAGTTCCGGTAGAGCTGGCAGACACTCGGGATGCTCGCGCGCGGCTAGCTCGTCCAGTTCTTCCGTTGTTGGTGGATCTCTCCCGACGCCGGCCTCAAACACGCGTTGCTCTGCGGCGTCGTCCAGAGGACCGCCGACCGTGTCTACGACCGCTACTGAATGGTCGAGTTCCCGCAGGGCGCGCACTACTTGCGCCGCGCCGGCGAGAGCCACGTGGCGCTCGGGACTCGACCCGCCTGTCAACACGGCGATGCGCATTAGTCCGGCCGGTAAGTGACGCGGTAGTCGGACATTTCCCAGGCCGCCACTTCGACGAGCTGGGCCGTGGGCGCGATGCTGGCCAGTCTGGCGACGGCTCGGGTGTAGACGACCCTCGCCAGTCGCTCAGCGGTAGGGTGCTTGTCCTTGAACGGTTCGAGGTCGTTCAGGTAGGCATGATCGAAATCGGCAACCGCTGCTCGTGCGACCTCCTCGATTTTGCGGAAATCGATGCCGATTCCCAGGCCGTCTAGATTCGCCTCATCGATTCGCACGCTGAGTCGCACCCGCCAGTTGTGTCCGTGAAGACGATCGCACTTGTCAACGTCGGGTAGTCGGTGTGCTGCGGAAAAACTGGCCTCGGCGGCGAGAGTGTAGTAACCCACGTCAGATCGCTACCCGCTCATCTGATTCCCGCCACCTGATGCAACACATCGTAGCGGGTGACAATACCGGCGAGGTCATCATTCTGACGCACCAGGACCGCGGGGGTTTCACGCGAGAGTAGCTCCGAGAAACCCTCAACAGCGAAGTCGGCATCGACGATGGGATACGGCGCCTCCATCACCTCGTGCACCGGCTGATCCAACACGACCGGTGATGCGATGGCCTTCGCCATGACAGACCCTTCCGACAGCGATCCCACACAGTCGCCACTCTCGATGATTGGCAGCTGCGAGACGCCGTAGGTGCTCATGAGGTTGAGAGCCTGGCGCACTGTGTGCGAAGGCTCAACCGTCACCAGGCTCGGTGTTGCCTGCGGCTTGGAGGCCAATATCTGCTCGGCGGTGACGTGCTTGCTCTCGAGCATCTGGTTTTCCCGCATCCACTCGTCGTTGAACAGCTTGGAGAGATAGCGTTCGCCGGTGTCGCACAGGATTGCCCCCACGCATGCGGAGGGATCGTCGATCTCCCGTGCGATCTTCAAGGCAACGTAAACGTTCATTCCGGCCGACCCACCCACAAACAACCCCTCTTCCTTGGTCAAGCGACGCGCCATCTGGAACGAGTCTCGGTCGCTCACCGTGATGAACTCGTCGACCACGTTAAAATGCAGGGTCTCGGGGAGCTTGTCCCCACCGATGCCCTCAACCTTGTAAGTTTGGCCCTCGCCAATCTCGTGGGTGCGGTGATACTCGGTGAAGACGGACCCTTCCGGGTCGCCAAGAACGATCTTGATGTTGGGGTTCTTCTCCTTGAGGAAACGCCCTGCACCGCTCATCGTGCCACCGGTGCCGGCAGAACCTGTCAAGTGCGTGATTCGGCCTTCTGTCTGTTCCCACAGCTCGGGCCCCGTGCTGCGATAGTGCGCTTCCACGTTGGCCTGGTTGTAGAACTGATTGGCGAAGACCGCGTTAGGCGTGTTCTTGGCGATCGCCTTGGCCTTCACGATGTAGTTGTCCGGGTGATCCGGCGGCACCGCCGTTGGTGTGATGATGACCTCGGCACCAAACGCCTTGAGCAGCCGGACCTTTTCCTGGGACATCTTGTCGGGCATCGTGAAGATGCAGCGATACCCCTTTTGAGTGGCAGCGAGCGCCAATGCCACGCCGGTGTTGCCGGAAGTACCCTCCAC
>JAUVRV010000239.1 GCA_030597435.1 Gemmatimonadales bacterium
ATGGGCGGTGGCGGTTGCATGGTCCTTCGATTGGGTGACGGTACCGCCGCGGCTCTGGACTTCAGGGAGCGGGCGCCGGCTGACGCATCGCGGGATATGTACTTGGACGAGAGCGGTGAACTGACCGACGGATCGACGGTTGGGCATGGAGCGGTAGGTGTGCCGGGCAGTGTGGCAGGGTTGTGGGAGTCGCACCAGCGATACGGATCGTTGCCGTGGAGCGATCTGGTTGCCCCCGCGATCCGGCTTGCTGATGGGTTTGCACTGACCGATCGCGGTGCCAGGTCGCTACGGCACTATGCTGAAGCTCTCGCGGAGTTCCCGCGCACGAGTCAGATCTTTCTGAATGACGGTAGCTGGCTCGAAATCGGTGATACGCTGGTGCAGGCGGATCTTGCTGCCACACTTCGGCGCATCCAGGAGCACGGTCGAGCTGGCTTCTATGCGGGCGAGACAGCTCGGCTCATTGTTGCAGAGATGAGAGGAAACGACGGGCTGATCACGGCTGAGGACCTGGCTGCCTACCAACCGTCGTGGCGTGAGCCCATCGAGTTCACCTATCGCGACCATCCTGTCATTGCCATGCCACCGTCATCTTCGGGTGGAATTACGTTGGCTCTGATGGCGAAGATCCTCGAGGGTTATGACCTGTCCGATATCCCATGGCACTCACCGCAGATGGTCCATCTGTTGGCCGAGGCGTGGAAGCGAGCCTACGCCGATCGTAACGAATACCTGGGCGATCCCGACTTTGTCGAGATACCGACCCTGAAGTTAGTCTCCGGTGAATATGGAGCCGAACGGCGGGCAGGGATCTCCCTGGATCGGGCCACTCCCTCCAGTGAAGTGGCGCCTGGGCTCGGTGCCTACTCTGTCGCGGAGAACACGACGCATTTCTCGGTGGTGGATTCAGCGGGTAACGCGGTTTCAATTACAACGACCATCAATTCATTCTACGGAATCAAGGCGGTAGTACGTGGTGCCGGGTTCTTTCTCAACAACGAGATGGATGACTTTGCCGCTCAGCCGGGAACGCCAAACATGTTCGGCCTGGTTCAGGGTGAAGCCAACGCGATAGCACCAGGCAAGCGGATGCTAAGTGCGATGACACCCACGATCGTGTTGCGGCCGGACAGATCTCTATTCCTGGTTCTTGGTTCACCCGGTGGCGCGACGATCATAACCAATGTGTTTCAGAACATGATCAATGTCATCGATTACGGAATGACCTTGACGCAAGCCGTACGTGCCCCTCGGTTACATCACCAGCACCTGCCGGATCGCATCGACTACGAGCTTGGATCGCTCGATGCTGCGACAATCGCGGTGCTCCAGGGCATGGGGCACACACTACGGGAGCGCTACAGCGCAGAGTCGTTATACCCCAACATCGGTGACATTCAGGCGATCATGATGCTGCCGGATGGTACACTGGAGGGAGTGTCGGATCCACGTCGCGGTGGGGCCGCCGTAGGTTTCTGAATGCAGAATGACGAATTCTGAATATTGAATGTCGAATGAGCAGCGATGCGCCGGTTCTCGTCGTTCCAACAGCGCAATCTGCCATTCAACATTCGATATTCATCATTCCCTACGGCAGTATGACTCCTTGGAGTCCCTGTTGTGTCAGCATGCTGTTGAATTCTACCACTTCAACCGACATTAGCTGGTCGTACGTTGCACGATGCGTGCGTAGCTCGTCTTCGATTACCTGCTTAACCTCCATCTGTTGGTCGGTCGGTGCGAAGTCGGTCATCGAGATCTTGCCAGCGAGATAGCTGATCTGGCGCCCCAGCTTGCCAGGCCATCTGATTGCATCCTGCCCGCGACCGGTGAGCTTCATTTGGAGGAAACGTCCCTCCAGTTCTATGAGCTTGTCATCCAGTTCGCTGGCAGCAGTCACCGCGGCCTCAGCCTCTTCGTTGTCCTCCAGGACTGCGTTCAATGAATTGAGCTGGCTGCGCACCAACTCTATGGCGTTGATCATTTCGACAACGTCGTTTAGGGCGTCACGCAGCTCCAGTAGGACGGCTGTCTGTGTTGCGATTTCGGTTTCGGTGCCGTGGGAATTGGGATCCTTGCGCACGGCGATCGGCTGGATGAACTCCTGTTCGCCCACGGTGAGTTTCACAGTATAGGTGCCCGGTGGAACCGTGACGGACATGCGTCCCAAGCCTGGGGCGGAGCGCCAGCCCTCATCGTCCACCTTTACCCAGGGAGCGTAGAGCGGACTCGTGCGCAACTTGGGCTGCGTCGTCGGATCGTAGGTGAGATCCCACCACACCCGGTTGATGCCGGCGTCAGTCGAGACTTCGTCGAGGGTTCGTACGGTCTCACCGGCAGCGTTGATTATTTCGATCTCCACGTCGTCCTCATGTTCCGTCGCGAGGTAGTAGTTGATCGGAGTGCCGTAAGGAGGATTCTCGCCTGCAGTGGGATCCTGGAACGAGGCGTACGGTGGTGTGGTCATGCGGAAGCGGTACGCATGCCGTGGTGCGAACATGTGAGCATCAGCGCTCACTACAGCCTCTGTCAACTGCCGTAGTGGCGTTATGTCGTCGAGAATCCAGAATCCGCGGCCGTAGGTTCCGACCACCAGATCGTTGAAGTGTGCCTGGATCACCATCCAATACACGGGGGCGTGTGGCAGATTGGTTTGTAGCGGCTGCCAGTTCTCTCCGTCGTCGAATGACATGTAGAGGGCGTTCTCGGTGCCCAGGTAGAGGAGTCCTTGACGCACCGGGTCTTCCCGCACGCAGTTGGCGTAGCTCAGGGGACTCACCGGAATCCCGTTGGTGATGAGTTGCCAGGATCGGCCGTAGTTGGTGGTCTTGTAGACCCAGGGGTCGCGGTTGTTCGCCTGATGGCCGTCGACCGCCATATATGCGGTAGCCGTGTCGTAACGCGATGGTTCGATGTTGCTGATTGTACCCCAGGTAGGCAGGTCCGGGACGTTGTCGGTCACGTTCGTCCAGGTTTCACCGCCGTCCTGAGTTACGTGTACCAAGCCGTCATTGGTTCCCGCCCATATGAGTCCGGCCTTGAGTGGTGACTCGGCGATGGAGAAGACCACCCCTGCGTACTCGACACCGATGTTATCCGGTGTCAGTCCACCGGACAGACCTTGCTTGCTCTTGTCGTTCAGTGTGAGGTCCGGACTGATGACTTGCCAGCTCTGTCCGCCGTCGGTCGTCACATGTACGTGCTGACTGCCGGTGAAGATCTTGTTGTGGTCGTGGGGCGAAATGGTGAGCGGCGGATCCCATACGAAGCGGTACTTCAACTCACCGGCAGGCCAGCCGGTGGTGGTACTGGGCCAGACCTCTACGTCACGTACTTGTCGCGACTCCAAGTCCATCCGGGTGATGATTCCCCCGCCTGCACCGGAGCCGGACGCACTCGACCAGATGATGTTGGGATCCACCGGATCGGGTGTCGCCCAACCGCTCTCACCGCCACCCACGTCGCGCCAATCACCTCGCGGGATGTTACCGGATGATCCCAAGAAACCGCCGTAGAAGGTGCGGCTCGGTCCGCGCGCTGACTGTCCGTCCTGTCGGTTACCGTACACGTAGTACGGGATCTCGTTGTCGACGGTCACGTGGTACATCTGAGCGATGGGGAGTTCGACCCGTCGCCAAGTGGCGCCGCGGTTCCACGAGATGTCGACGCCACCGTCGTGGGCTACAATCATACGATCGGGATTGACCGGGGCGATCCAGATGTCGTGGTTGTCCCCCCACGGGCTCGACTTTCCCTGCGAGTCGATAGTGTTTTCACCGCCGTCGAGAGTGCGACTGAACGAGGCCGCGAGGAAGAACGCCTCGTTCTCATTGTCCGGCGCGACTTCTACACGTGAGTAGTAATGCGTGCGGCCGGCGAGCTGTCGGTCGTGACTGACCAGTGACCAATTGTCACCACCATCGTCGGACCGCCACAACTCTCCACTTTCGGTTTCTTCGCCGTGCCACGGGACGCCGTCGCCAGTCTCGATGAGTGCATAGATACGGTCTGAATTGGTCGGAGCGATGGCAAGCGCGACTTTCCCGTGGGGGAGTTCGGGGAGGCCGTTCCCGGTGAGGCGCTTCCAAGTGCTGCCGCCATCCCGCGACATGAAGATGCCACTTCCCGGACCGCCGCTCTCGCGTCCCCAAGTGTGGATCTCGAGCTGCCATGTTCCGGCGAAAAGGATCCGAGGGTTGTTCGGATCCATGACCAAGCTGGACGCTCCTGTGTTCTCGTCCACGAAGAGGACGTGCTCCCAGGTTTGGCCCCCGTCCATTGTTCTATACACACCGCGCTCCTGCTGCGGGCCATAGCTGTGTCCTTGTGACGCTACGAACACCTTGTCGGGATTGCGGGGATCGATAACGATGCGGCTGATGCGACCAGTTGTCTCGAGTCCCATCAGTGTCCATGTCTTGCCTGCATCGGTGGACTTGTAAACTCCAGCCCCGAGCGATATGTGGCTGCGGATATTCGCTTCTCCGGTTCCCGCCCAGACAACGTTGTTGTCGGAGGGAGCGATCGCGAGAGCGCCTATCGATTGGACCGGTTGATCGTCGAAGATCGGTTCCCAGTACGTGCCGCCGTCGGTCGTCTTCCAGATCCCGCCGGATGCGGCACCCACGTAGTAGATGCGTGGATTACCCGGCAGTCCGACGGCTGTGGTAGCCCGGTTGCCCTCGGGCCCGATGTAGCGATACTCGAGTTGGTCGTATCGCTCTGGGTCAATCTGCTGAGCGGTGACGGTTTGGAGCGGTGCGAGGAACAGCGCCACTACGGCGACGAACGGGAGGGTTTTCGTTGCCCGCGACATGGTGGATCTCCAATGAATGCGTTGGTTAGAAGATTCACCGTGGAACGCATCGCCGCTAGGAGGGAGCCCCAGTGCGCCGGCTGCCCGACGACTGTGAAGGCATCACCGGAGCTGACTAGCCACAATCTGTTCCCGTTTCACCGAGTGGCGTTCTAGGATGCTCACAGCCACCCTTTCCGCGTTTGCGAGAATCGTGTGCGCTGTGTTGACCGCCAACGAAGTCGGAATTGCCGATCCGTCAGTCACGTACATGCCGGGGTAATCGAACACCTCACCCTGTGAGTCGATGACGCCTGTCGATTTCGAGTCACTCATGCGGCACGAACCGACTTGGTGTGCCGTAGAGAAGTGCATGTCGTCATACGGAACGCCTTCTTTGTTTACGAAATCCGCGTGTATGACACGGCAGCCATTCCGGCGCATGATCGAGTGTAATAGACGCTTTGTTTCCTTGTAGTATCGCTCCAATCGATCCCGTCCATCGAGGTGTAAGTCAAAGCGGTCACCTCCGCGATGCG
>JAUVRV010000393.1 GCA_030597435.1 Gemmatimonadales bacterium
AGAAGAACATCTACGGGTTGTTTATGACACGAACTGTCCCATTCTCCGGGGAGATACAGAAGCAGTTCCGAGCGGCGGTGTATCGAGGTCTGAATTGCCTCTGGATTCCGCGAAGCGCGTTGCCTGACCGGCGTTAGGCGCTGCCGGGCGCGGTGGGTGGCGTTGCTATAAGCGCTTGGGTAGATACGAGTGGCTGGCCGGTGATACGCGCGCCCGGCGTGCGGTCGCCCGCAGCTCAAACGCAAGGACGTTATACGGACAGCGAAACTCATCGTTCAGGATGGATGTGCTAGCCGAAGCAGCGAGGCGATGAAGGAGGGTCAGCATGTCGATTCGCGTATCGCTCAGTGACATCGTTGAAGGGATGGAGTTCCAGTCTGACGAGGTCAAACCATACGTGAATACGCAGACCGGCAAGGTCGTCACCGTAGATGACGAAGCGTTGTTCGCGGCAGAGAACGGCGATCCCGATGGTTGCAACGAATCCGGTGAGCTCGAGTTGGCGCGCGACATCCTAGATGGCAAAACGTATTTGCCGTTGCCAGACCGATTCGATATTGACGAGTATCGGATGATGGAGCGGTACGCACAATCAGTAGCGGACGAGGCGAAGGCCCAGGAGCTGTTTGTGGCACTGCGCGGTCGCGGTGCCTTTCGCTACTTCAAGGATACAGTGCGCAGGTTGGGCATTGCGGATGACTGGTATGCGTTCCGGGACCAGGCGTTTGAAGAGATTGCGGTTGCGTGGTGTGAGGATAACGGAATCGCGTTTGCACGTGGTTAGGTGCACATGTAGCTGTCCGTATAACACCTATAAGGCCTCCGGAGTCAAGTAGGCGTAGTCCGATAACGCGTTCTTGTTGTCTATCACACTACCCATTATAATACATGATATGATAAGGTCCTTCGCGGATACGGCAACCGAAGATCTATTCAACGGCGTATCCAGTCGACGGGCTCGTCAGGCTTGCCCCGCTGAGCTATGGCCTGTGCTACAGCGCAAACTGACTCAGTTGAACCGCGTTCGAGGACTCAGGGAACTCAATGTACCGCCCGGCAATCGCCTACAAAGGTTGCGCGGTGACCGGGCAGGACAGTACAGCATCCGGATAAACGACCAGTACCGGGTCTGCTTCCGATGGGAGGATAGCTATGCCGCCTATGTCGAAGTCACGGACTACCACTAGAAAACGCTCACGCGGTGTGGCCGTACAGCGTCGTCTTCCAACCCACCGGCCACCTACTCACCCAGGCGAGATGTTGCTCGAGGAGTTCCTCAAACCCCTCGGGATCTCGCAATCTGCCTTCGCGCGACAACTGGAGGTGTCCTTTCCTCGCCTGAACGAGATCATCAACGGCAAGCGGAGTGTGACTACCGACACCGCTTTGCGCCTCGCACGTGTGACGGGTATGAGTGCGGAGTTCTGGCTTGGATTGCAGCAAGACTGGGACCTCTGGCATGCTCTCAGATCTGACGCGGCCACTGAGATTGCGAAGCTCGAACCTCTTGTTGATGTGGAGGGAGTTGCGCGCTAACACCTATAAGGCCTCCGGAGTCAAGTAGGCGTAGCTAGACGACACGGGGTGGGTGCCCCCGTTGATACCGTGTATTCGGCATCGAAACCTCCAGTTGGGCAATGCAGTCCTTCACAGGCCTAATGATGTTGTTCGGCATCGCGGTGGTCCGGTATCTCGTCTACCTCGTACGTGCCATCCTCAAAACCGTACTCGAAGGGCGGCCCTTTGCAGCTGTCAACGTCCGGCGGATCCGCATCATCGTCGGAAACCGACGGTCCCGACTCTCAACGATCGAGCTAGTTCACTCTCCCTATCAGAGTACTGATCTGCCGCGCCACAGGACTGGCGCCCTCATCGTAGTTGGACATCACTACCACGACGTAGCCACTATCGACAAAGATGTCGAGATTGCTGTTCAGTCCGGGGAAACCGCCGCCGTGACCGACCACCTTGCCCGCCGCGCCTTCAGCGACACTAAAGCCGTACCCATATGCATCCCCGGAATGATCTGTCCACATCAACTCGAGGCTTTCGCGTGAGACTAGTTTGCCAGTTTCGAGCGCTCTGGCGAATCGGTACATTGGTGCGGGAAGTGACATTGTGCGGCGGTCACCGCCCCGGAGTCCCTCGTTGGCAGGGGATGACGCAGCACGTAGATTGTCCAATATGACGCCCGTGGAACCGCTTACATCGGCCCAGGCCATAGAGCGACTGACGGCCTGTGAGAGCGAGATCCGTGCTCTCGGCGTGCAGCGGCTTGCCTTGTTCGGATCCGTGCTGCGTGGAGAGGCGCGGGCCGATAGCGATGTTGACCTCTTGGTGCAATTCGCTCCGGGGCAGAAGACTTACGAGCGCTTCTTCGCCCTTTGCGATCTGCTTGACGCGCTTCTTGGGCGACGGGTCGAGCTTGTAACGGAAGAGGCGCTTTCCCCATTCCTGGGTCCGCGGATCCTGGCCGAGGCGAGGGATGTCCTTCCAGCCGCGTGATTACCTGCGCCACATCCTGACGGAGGCCGATTACCTCCTCAAGGAGAGCGAAGGCCTGAGCTTCACGGCATTCGAGTCGGATGAGACGATTCGGCGCGCCTTTGTCCGGAGCCTTGAGGTGATCGGTGAAGCGGCGAAGAACGTCCCGGACGGCTTCCGATCGCAATACCCGGAAATCGCGTGGCGTGCAATGGCTGGCCTGCGAGACCGGCTGATCCACGGCTACTTCGGCGTTGACCACGAACTCGTGTGGGACGTCGTCCAGAACCGGATTCCCGAATTGGGCCGGCAGATTGCGGCGATTCTCGAAGCTTGATATCAAGTTTGAAGTGCAACAATGAGGATTACGGTTCATAGCATTCCTCCGGAGTACGGTAGCCAAGGCGCTTACGGGGTCGTCGATTGAGCTGCCGGGCAATGGCATTGCAGTCTTGTTGGGTGAGTCGGGCCATGCTCTGGCCTTTGGGGAGAAACTGCCGGATGAGCCCATTGGTGTTTTCGTTGGTGCCGCGTTCCCAGGCATGGTGCGGCGTCGCGAAGTAGAAGCGGGTCGCGGTGCGCCGCTCGAGGGTGGCGTAGTCGTGGAACTCGGTACCATTGTCTGCCGTGACGGTGCGGACCGCCCGCGGCTCGCGGCGAATCAGCTGCGTCGCGCGCTGGGTCACGCGGGCGGTGCTGCGGGCGTGGAGCCTCCCCCTCCCGACGTAGCCGGTCTTCCGCTCGACCAGCGTCAGTACGCAGGGCCCGGCTTGCCCAGCCCCCAGCATGGTGTCGACT
>JAUVRV010000276.1 GCA_030597435.1 Gemmatimonadales bacterium
CGGCATCCTCCGCGATAGCCCCGATCACCCCCAGCTCATCTAACCGGACGTTAGCGGCCACAATTACATCGAACGAGCACGACATCGCCTTGGCCGCGTTGGCTGCAACCTCGACGCCACCTGGAGTCACACCCAAGACTATGGTTGGTGGCGACGTCCTCTTGTTCAGCTGGCTACCCAGTTGAGCCCCTGCACCGGACCGTGAGGGGTAGAGCGCTTCTGCTTCGGTTCCAGACGGCATGACTCAGCGAATATATCGCAGGAGTCCTCGAAGCCAAAATGGACGTCCCAGCCAGAGCAACTGTCGTCACCTCCCTCAACCCCATATTTTCCATATTGGAGGAACCGAGTTGTGTTTCAACTTGGTTATTCAAATAGCCATCCCTGATAATGAATGGACGATGCCATGACTACGGTTGCACCTGATGAGAAGAAGGGCGCCGGTTCATCTCCTGACAAGCATGTCAGTGAACAAGAAGCCCGTGCAGTAGCAGAAGCGGCACGGGAGAAAGAGTGGAAAGCACCGAGCTTCGTGAAGGAGCTATTCAACGGCCGTCTGCACCTGGACTTGCTGCATCCGTGGCCTCAGGTAAACGAAGCCGAGATGGAGCGCGCCCAACCTTGGTTGGACAAGCTGGAGAGCTTTCTCAGAGAGAACGTCGATGGTGACGCGATTGACCGGAACTCCAAGGTCCCAGAGAACGTGGTCGACGGCCTCCGTGAACTGGGTTGCTTTGGCATCAAGATACCTACCGAATACGGCGGGCTAGGCTACTCACAAACGGTCTATAACCGCGCCATATCCATGGTTGCCAGCCTCGATGGCTCGGTGGCAACGCTCCTATCGGCTCACCAGTCGATTGGCGTTCCGACACCACTCAAGACGTTCGGCACGGCAGAACAGAAGAAGAAGTATCTCCCACTGCTCGCCAAGGGTGCAATAAGTGCGTTTGCCCTTACCGAAGTTTCAGCCGGAAGCGATCCCGCTAGGATGGAGACCACAGCGACTCTGACTGAAGACGGCAACGCGTACATCCTGAACGGCGAAAAGCTGTGGTGCACGAACGGGACGGTGGCCGACATCATCATCGTCATGGCCAAAACGGGCGAGCGGAGAATCAGCGCCTTTATCGTCGAGATGGATTGGGAAGGAGTCGAGGTTGCTCATCGCTGCCACTTCATGGGTCTGAAGGGAATCGAGAATGGGCTACTGCGGTTCCACGACGTGCGTGTCCCGCAAGAGAATCTCCTTGGAGGTGAGGGTAAGGGACTGAAATTGGCGCTCACAACGCTCAACACCGGCCGACTCACGATACCCGCAACCTGCGCGGCTACCGCAAAGCGGTGCCTCCAATCCGCCCGCGAGTTTTCACAGAGCCGAGTGCAGTGGGGTCTGCCGGTTGGGAAGCACGATGCTGTAGCCCAAATGTTGGGATCGATCGCCACGAACACGTTCGCCATGGACGTGCTTCAGGAGATCGCGACCCTCATGTCAGATAAGGGCGGCTTCGATATTCGGCTCGAAGCTGCGGTATCCAAGATGTGGAACACCGAAACAGGGTGGTTCGTGGTCGATGACACGCTTCAGATCCGGAGTGGCAAGGGCTACGAGACAGCGGACAGCCTCAGGGATCGTGGAGAAGAGCCCGTACCAATCGAGCGCATGCTGCGTGATTTCAGGATCAACAAGATATTCGAGGGCTCGAGCGAGATCATGCGGTTGTTCATTGCTCGTGAAGCAGTCGACACTCACCTCAAAGTTGCCGGAGCGATAGTCGACCCCCGGGCGACCTTCGGTCAGAAGGTACCCGCCTTCGTCAAAACCAGTCTCTACTACGCATGGTGGTATCCGACACGCTGGCTGGGCTGGGGTTGGTGGCCACGTTACGGCGAGTTTGGCAAGCTCGCCCCCCACCTACGCTTCGTGAACCGCCGGACACGCAAGCTCGCCCGCATGCTGTTCTACGCGATACTGCGACACGGGCCGAAGCTCGAGAAGCGCCAGAAAGTGCTGGCGCGGTTCGTCGAGATCAGCGCGGAACTCTTCGCCATGGCCGCAGTGTGCTGTAAGGCCCAAAGCCTCAAGACCAGCAAGTCGCCCGAAGAAAGGGCTCAGGGAGCCACTGCAATTGCAGTGGCTGACGGGTTCTGCCGAGCGGCCAAAAGGCGCGTGAACGAACGGTTTGGCGGGATATTCCACAACGACGACGTGAAGATCTACCAGATCGCTCAACAGGTCTTGGCCGATGAAATCACATGGATCGAGAAAGGCGGTGTGGTCACGAATCCTTGATCCTTGCCGCAGGACCGGCAGAGAGCCACATTAACTACGCTGCGGACCAGTCCATTTGTTGCTATAAGTAGCAAGAAACCCCGTTACTGGACTACGATCCATGTATAGGCGCGTCCGCAGGTCCGTTGCATTCCTGGCGATAACAGTTGTTGTCACGCTCATCGTTGTCAGTTGCCTTGGCGATCCCTCCGCTCCTCGGTTCGGGAGCGGCTACTTGTCGATACTTCCCAGCTTCGTCAGCCGTGCAGCCAGCCTTGTCGAGGTGTCTCAGGTACGGGCTGTACTCACGCGGACCGATGATGGGACGTTGGCCCTCGACACGGTCGTTGACGTCGACACGCAGGACAACACCGTTGATCTGACTCTCAAGCTCACCATCACTCCTCCCGAGGAGACATTCACGCTCACATTGGAATGCCTCAACTCTGCTGGTGCGGTGGTGTTCAAGGGCGGCCCGCTGGAGGTTACGGCCACCACAACGAGTGACGGGAGCGTTGCGGAGGAGGTGCCTTTGGACTACGTCGGTCCTGGCTACGACGCAGCAGCAATTCAGATAGTAGATCCACCGACGGCAGTGGGTTTCGGTGATACCGTCCAGCTCATGGCAGAAGTCCTGGATTCTTCCGGCTCACCTGTCTCCGCTACTCCCATCGCGTGGACCTCTCTGAACAGCCAGCGGGCGACTGTGACTTCGCCCTCATTCACCGTGGGACTCGTCGCAGGTGAGAGCCAGCGCGGCCCGGTGGAGATCGAGGCCCGCACGCTAACGGGTCAAGCCGATACTGTGACGATCGTGGTGGAGGCGGTACCCAACTCAGTAGCCATCGTATCCGGGGACGGACAGACCGGATACACCGGTCTTCAGTTATCGGCACCTCTTGTAGTGGAGGTTACCGCAGTCGACGGACTGGGCGTATTCGACGTGCCGGTTCAGTTCGCGACCACCGATGGAGGGTCTTTCGGAGGTACATCGCTACGCACTGACTCATCGGGGCAGGTTGCCACAACCTGGATACTCGGACCAACCTCAGGCACCCAATCCGCAACCGCCACAGTGACCGGCGTTGGGAACGTGACATTCACTGCAAACGCACAGAGTGGCGTCGTCTGGGTCAACGCGGCGGGCGGCAACTGGAGCAACGGCGGCAACTGGAGCACCGGCACGCCGCCGGCGGCATCGGATGTGGCCGTAATCGCGCTGGATGGCGACTACACCGTGGATCTGGACACCGACGCCACGATAGCAGGACTCGGCTTGGGGGCCGCCAGCGGCACGCAGTCCCTCAATGTCAGCAGGAACAGCCTGACCCTGAATGGCCCTGGGACCATTGGACCCAACGGAAGCCTTACCCTGGCCGGTTCCACCCTGGGAGGAACCGGAATCCTGACGGTGGAAGGGCGATTCGACTGGACAGGCGGGACTATTGCGGGCACCGGCGAGGTGAGTGTGAGCCCGACCGGCGCGATGTACATGAGTGGCGGCCCAAAGTTCCTCCGCGCCAGCCGCGTGATCCGCGTCTTCGGCGGCTTGACGTGGAGCGCTGGTGACATACTCGCCGGTGAAGGCTCAGTCCTGCGCATCGAGGATAGCGGCAGATGCAGTCTCGCAGCTGACGCGCTGTTCGACTGGGACACCGGAGCCCAGAGTACGGTTGTGAATGTCGGAACGGTGACTCGCTACGTGGGCACGGGCACCGTCACGTTCACGAGTCGGTTCAACAATTTCGGCACCCTAGACATTCGTACCGGAACCGTCTCACTCAGTGGAGCCAACAACATCATTACCGACACGGTCTATATCGCCCTTGGGGCGGTGCTGGACCTGGCTGGCACCAACCAGGCGTTGAACACTCCCGACCTCTTGGTCACCGATACGGCCTCCAGTTTGGCACCCGGTACCCTCCGTATCACCGGCGACGTCGCCGTTTCGGGATCGGATACGATAGCCACGAGCACCGACATCAGCGGAACGGTCACTGTGCTCAACAGCTCGTCACTCGTGTTCACCGGATCCAGCGTGGTTGGCTCGATCAGCGGAACACTCTCTATTGGAACCAACGCGGTCGTTGAGTTCTACCGCACCAACGGTCACACCTTCAATGCGGCATCGACCATCACCGGATTGGGGACCTTCCGGACCCGTCAAAGTTCGGTTACGGTGGCCGGGTCCTACTCGGTTGGTAGGACCGACATCACCGCCGAGTTCATCGGTGGCGGAATCATATTCAGTGGCGCGGACACCGCCACCACTGCCGATTTCATTCTACATGGGGGGGGTGAGCGGTGGGGTGGGGCCGTGCTGACGGTCACCGACACGTTTGATTTCCAATCCGGCGATTTGGATGGCTCCGGAATCACACGAATTGCTCCTGGCGGCACGCTCACATTCACCACCGCCATGATCAAGACGCTCACCAACGGTCACACGCTCGAAAACGCCGGCACCACTCTCGCCGTCGACGGTGGGCTCAGACTCAGAGGAAATGCGACATTCGACA